>CALLVX010000088.1 GCA_938010765.1 uncultured Flavobacteriaceae bacterium
CCTTCGAAATCGTTCCTCAGCTCACTGAAAAATTAAAGGAATTTAAAGCGCAGAACGCTTAATTTTTGTTAATTTGCACGCCTTTAAGGGCTGTTTGAATACGGGAAAGCCCTCGCATTTAAACAGCCTTCTTTTTTTTCAAGTATATGAGCTTAGTCAGGTTAAAAATAAAAGGGATTTCGTACAGCCAAACACAAAATGGCGCTTACGCCCTGATTTTGAACGAAGTAGAAGGGGATCGCAAGCTTCCGATCGTTATCGGTGCATTCGAGGCACAGTCGATTGCCATTGCCTTGGAAAAGGAAATAAAGCCCCCTCGCCCTTTAACGCACGACCTCTTCAAAAACTTCGCCGATCGCTTCGATATTGTTGTGAAACAGGTCATCATACATAAATTGGTAGATGGCGTTTTTTACTCAAGCATTATTTGTGAGCGCGATAAAATCGAAGAAATCATCGATGCCCGCACCAGCGATGCCATTGCGCTGGCCCTGCGATTTAGTGCCCCTATCTTTACATATAAGACCATTTTGGATAAGGCAGGTATCTTTTTGAAATTCTCTTCGAAAGACAAGGACAAAGAAGAGAATGACGAGAGTATCATGGTCGATGAAATTTTACAAGAAGGCGAAACGGTAGAGATTGAAGGTGGCACTTCTGAAGGATATACAGAACTCACCATAGAAGAGCTTCATAAAGAACTTGACAAGGCCGTTGCCAATGAAGACTACGAGAAAGCGGCCAAACTCAGAGATGAGATTTCAAAACGAAACTAACCGACCACAATACCACACGTACATGCTCAAGGCCAGATTAGGGATACTATTACTTGTACTTTTGTGTTCCACACCACTTTTTTCGCAAGATACAATTGCGACAACGGCCGTTGAAACTACCTTAACGGTAGCGAATCAGTTGCAGGAAAAAACAGCTTTACCGAGCCAAGGATTCAGCTTGAACAGCCTCGGGAGAGGCGCTTTGGGAATGATCGTGCTATTGATTATTGCCTTTCTATTCAGTTCAAATAGGAGGGCCATCAACTGGAGAACTGTCGGCATTGGCGTATCCCTGCAATTGCTTATCGCCATTGGGGTATTAAAGGTTCCCTTTATTCAGAGCGTCTTCGAATCGGTAGGAGAAGTATTCATTAGCATTCTTGGATATACCAGGGCAGGAAGCAAGTTTTTATTTGAAGGCTTGGTGGTCGACACGAACACCTTTGGCTATATTTTCGCCTTTCAGGTATTACCGACCATTATTTTCTTTTCAGCTTTGACATCGCTTCTTTTTTACCTTGGAGTCATTCAAAAGGTAGTACGTGCCCTTGCTTGGCTACTCTCCAAAAGTCTGGGAATATCAGGGGCAGAAAGCCTTTCGGTTGCCGGGAATATCTTTTTAGGGCAGACAGAAGCCCCGCTATTGATCAAGGCGTATTTGGAAAAAATGACCAAATCGGAAATCTTATTGGTCATGATCGGGGGTATGGCAACAGTGGCAGGTGCCGTACTCGCGGCCTATATCGGTTTCCTAGGAGGGGAGGACAAGGCCCTACAGCTTATTTTCGCAAAACATTTACTGGCCGCATCGGTCATGGCCGCGCCCGGAGCAATCGTTATTTCAAAGATGCTCTATCCGCAGACCGATAAAGTAAATACCGATGTGCATGTCTCTAGCGATAAAATTGGTGCAAATGTATTGGATGCGATTGCCAATGGAACCACGCAAGGGCTAAAGCTAGCGGTAAACGTAGGTGCTATGTTATTGGTCTTTGTCGCCATTATCGCCATGATCAATGGAATTCTCGCCTGGACCGGGGAACTCACCTCGCTCAATGATTGGATTGCAGCCAATACGGCCTACGAGAAGTTTTCGTTGGAAGCTATTTTAGGAACTGTTTTTGCACCTTTGATGTGGCTTATCGGCGTTGCAAAGGAAGATATTATGCTCATGGGGCAATTATTGGGAATCAAACTCGCCGCAAGTGAGTTTGTAGGATACATTCAGTTGGCCGAGCTTAAAAATATGGCGACCCAACCCAGCCTTACATACAATAAATCGATTATCATGGCTACCTATATGCTGTGTGGTTTTGCGAACTTTGCCTCTATCGGTATTCAGATCGGAGGAATTGGCTCGCTGGCTCCTGGCCAACGCAAAACGCTTTCCGAATTTGGAATGAAGGCGGTACTTGGTGGATCACTTGCTTCCTTACTTTCGGCTACGATTGCGGGGATGATATTAGGGTAGTTCTCAAACCTCCAAAGAGGCGCTGTGTGTTTTCCGCATTGTCAACTCTTAAACTACCACCTACCACCATTGCAATTGGCGCATTTTACTATTCGTAGAATGTAAAGGTATTTCGTTTATGAAGATGTATAAAATCAAGTATACCTATTCGTAATTTTGTGGCCATGAACAGCCTCTAATTGGGCCTAAAGAAAAGGGTGTAGAGCGAACCGGTACCACCCAATCCTACTCCCCCACCAAAGTTTACCGCGATAGAACCATCTCCCTTTAAATCACCAACATAGGAAATAGAGCGGGTAAATCGGTCTCCACTTTCAAGCACCAAATCAAAGCCCCCTTCGGTAGCACTGATTTTATCATATGATCTGACCGTCTTGTCACTATTCAAATACAAGATATAAGCGTTCCCTTCATTTTGCTGATTTGCCCCGGTGATCAAATCTGTGATTCCATCACCATCAATATCCCCGGCAGCGCACATGGCGTGGCCAAATTGCGCACCAATAGTCCCATTGGGATTTGTTTCCAAATCAAGTGTTTCTGTAAAACCGTTTAAACTTTCTGTTATTTTGGTCTTGGAAACAACGTTAAATGTTGTGACATCCAAGGAAAGAATCCAAATAGCTCCTTTGCCGCCATCGGACATAAAGGCCCCTACCGCCAATTCTATAGACCCGTCGTTATCAATATCCCCGAGCATGGCAGCTTCCCTACCACCGAACTGATCTTCATCTTCCAAGCCTTCTCCAAAACCACCCTGTGTTGAGCTAATGGTTACCGAGCGGGCATTCAGCACTTCCGAACGGTCATTTAAAAACAATATCTCAATGGCCCCACGGTTTGAACCACCCTCATTTGAGCCGGGATCGCAGGCGACCAAATCAATTCTACCATCATCGTCAATATCCCCAATAGCCGTTAAGCCTTGCGCTATAATATTTTCGTTTTTTACATAGTTTTTTACTGTTCCGTCTTGGTTGAGATGAATAATGTATAAAGAATTATTCGGTGGAACAGGAGCCGATACTGCAATATCCGGAATGCCATCCTCGTCATAATCCCCAATCCCTGCAACACCATAACCAAAGAAATTCCCCGCATTTAAAGTTTCATTGAACCCTCCTTCTAGCGCAGATATTTTTTGGTTAAACAAAACAGAACCATCACGGTTCATAAACAAAACATATGCGGCCCCTGCATCTACGCCACCATCATCATCCGAGCGCGCTCCGATTACGTAATCTATGATGCCGTCTCCGTTAACATCCCCTATTGCATCATGGTCTCTGGCAAAGCGATCACCAGCATCCAAATCCGCAACAAGCCCTCCAGAACCATTCTCTATGGTAACGAAGCCTTCGGCCGAATAGGATGCTTCCTCGTCTTCTATAACCTCATCATCTACTACCTCTTCCTCGTCTACCGCATCTTCATTTTGAATATTGTTATCATCATTGCTACAGCTAAAAAAAAGGAACAGAAAGGAACAAAAAAATATGGCGCTTTTAGTCATTTGTCAAATTTGAATGAGTCTTATAGCTAAGACGCTCCGCTATCGAAAAGGTTTAACCGTAGTGGCAAATAAAAACCAAACAGGCAGTACCAGCAGCTGCCGCTCTTGTTTGGTTTTTCAAAACGGCATAGTTCTTATCAATCCAGAACCGTGATTTTAATGTAAAAGCCAACCCATGAAAAAACCTGTATATCTTATTCTCTTCATCCTATGCTTCCTTGGTCGTCAAGGCAGGTTTAAAGGGAATTGGCGCCTATGATGATACGTCCAAAATTCACCATTTGTCGAATGAAAACAAAAAGGTCGTATTCATAGGGATGCATCATAATTGGAAGAAAGGAGTTTTAAGACGCCGTTTCGTCCAAAACAGATTCCCTGCAACAGCAAGCATATATTGCTTTTTATGAGAGCGTAGCGGAAGAGGCACATACAGATTCGGTAACGGAAGATAGAGGCCTCAAAAAACTACGAAAATTATTCGGGTTCGTTCCCAAAGATTATTTAGATACGGTCAACAATAAGTTCCTGGGTAAATTCAAGTACTCCGACAGGTACCAACTAATGAATCAACCCGCATATCATGAAATGGGTGTTGATACGACAAATACGGTAAAGGCGGATTTGAGCACCAGTGTTTTGCTAAGTGCATTTGAGCAAAAGACTGCCGAAAAACTGGATAGTTGTGACCTAAACACATCGCTCTATACCAATGCATACCATTGCACCCGAATAAAAAAGTGTCTACTAAAAAAATTCAGTGATGAATTTATATTCGATTTTAGAAACCAGCATCTAGCAAACAAAATTCAAAATCATGAGGCATGAGGCTACTAAAATTATTGTCATATATGGCAAATACCACTTGCCGGGAATGGTGGTGGAGTTGCTTAAACTTGACAGTGCGTGGGATTATGTTAGAGACGCAAACAATTAAGTACCGTTAAGGCAATTGACAAATACATTGTGTCAAAAACCATCTTCCAAAGACCACACCCTTTGCCATTTGGATGGTGTTTTTCGTTTTGCCCCTTCCCAATTGCGCTCTTATTGCTTGGGAACTACCCTCGCTATTTTTCATAAAAGCAGGAGGGCCGATCTTCCCTTTGGTTGGTTGATAAAAGTTGATAACTCCAAACCCTAAATTTTCACACTTTGCGCGCTTACCGTTAACTTTACCCCACTATGAAGCAATACCACGACCTATTAAAACATGTTCTTGCGAACGGCAACGAAAAAGGAGATCGTACCGGCACCGGCACCAAAAGCGTTTTCGGGCATCAAATGCGGTTCGACCTCAGTGAAGGTTTCCCAATGGTCACTACCAAGAAATTGCACCTGAAGTCTATCGTTCATGAACTCCTTTGGTTCTTGCAAGGGGATACCAATATAACTTACCTCCAAGAAAACGGAGTACGTATCTGGAACGATTGGGCCGATGAAAACGGAGATCTTGGCCCCGTATATGGCTACCAATGGCGCAACTGGAACGGCGATGAAATAGACCAGATCAAAGAGGTGATTCATTCCCTAAAACACAACCCAAATAGCCGTCGTATGCTGGTCTCTGCTTGGAATCCCAGCGTATTGCCAGACACCTCAAAGTCATTTTCGGAAAATGTGGCCAACGGGAAGGCCGCTTTACCCCCATGCCATGCTTTTTTTCAATTCTATGTGGCCGATGGCAAGCTTTCATGCCAATTATACCAACGCAGTGCCGATATCTTTTTAGGTGTGCCCTTTAATATTGCTTCCTACGCCTTGTTCACCATGATGATTGCCCAAGTATGTGGGTATGCGCCCGGAGATTTTATTCACACCTTTGGTGACGCCCATATCTACAACAACCACATGGAACAAGTGGAACTGCAACTGAGCCGGGAACCAAGACGCCTCCCGAAGATGGTCATCAACCCCGAGGTAAATGATATTTTTGATTTCACCTTTGACGATTTTACCTTGGTAGACTACCACCCGCACCCGCATATCAAAGGGGTGGTGGCAGTATAAAATTCATTTGAATGAAGTGTGTTTTTCCTTTTATTTTAATTGTCTTTTACATGCTTCCCTTAGCAGGGCAAGATACGATTGCTGAAACCGCAATCGAAATCGAGGATATTCAAATACCGGAGGAAGGAACTTCAGAACATAATACGGTCCCTTTTAGCCTTGTCGAAAAACCCCCTATTTTTCCGGGGTGTGATGAAATGCTCAAAACGGACTTAAAAACATGCTTTCAGGAGAAAGTGCAAAAACATATAGCTAAACACCTTACAAGCTCTAAAAAAGATGCTAAGAACGGTATTCGCGGAAAAGTATATGGGGTATTCGTTGTCGATATAGACGGAAAAATAGTAGATTCTAAATACTATGGTTCAACCCCCCTATTAGAAAAAGAGGTTTTGCGTGTTTTAGCACTTCTACCCCAAATGAAACCAGGAAAACAAAGAGGAAAAGCGGTGCGCGTTCCCTTTTCGATTCCGATTAATATAAATTAACTACCAATAAGAACAGGAAGAAGAACTTACTCCCTGTTCTTATTGTGCTTCTTAAAGATCCAACTGTTGTTTTCAATACGATGGAAGCCAATCACTTTAACTTTTACGTATAAAAATCGTGGTTTTAGTTACACCCAGGAGCGGAACCTTCCATATACATTAAGTTCCAAGCGGTTTCATAGCCTATTTTATGTGCCATCCAAGATTTCCACTCTCCAGAAGCTTTATCGGCAGGTTCCTCGCCCAAGGCACAATCTCCGGTCAACAGCGTATACATATACCCCCCGATTGCCTTATCCAAGTCGCGGTGCATATGCCAGTTATCCCGATAGCCTGATTGACCGGGTATTGCTTCCATTAGTTGCACCAATAGGGTACGAACGGGTACCGCACGTCCCTGCGGCAGTTCCGTATTCCGAACCATGTAAAGGGCCGTACCCAAATCTGTTCCGTTTTCGGTATCGGAGGATCGCTTATCTAAACCATATTGCATAGATACATCTCCGGTGACAGCGCCGTCTTGCATTGGAAACCCAAGTGAAAAATCGAATTTTGAAGCATCGATCTTATAGCGTTTGTTAGCCTCAAAGTTGGTATTTGCCCGTCCGTAATTAAAATTGATAGGAGGGGTACCATCCTTCACAAGCGTTCTATCTGACTTACCGATTACCCATCGTAAACCTCCTAAAATCCCATTTTCAGAACTTGTCCCCGTATGATTATAGTTAAGTTCTGCTTCCTGAATATCACAGGCCATAAATGGGGAAACAAAGTGCGCTTTTCCTGTATAATCCGTTTCGCTCGATGCTTCTTTCACCTTTTCAAATGCAGTATCGGCGATGGCATTGTCATACTCGTAACCGGATGCGGAAGCACTTGCATCAAAAATATGGGAATAGATAGCAGCAGCGGCTACATAGGCACCATTTGCAGTAGGGTGCATAGCGGCCACATCTTGCTTGTCATTCGAAAGCGCATTCCATACCAAACCAGCTGGCACGGTCGCTACTTCGGTCTTCGCCCCATCTGAAACACGATAGGTAAACTCTTCAAAATGATCTATAGAAACACCTGCTATAGACTCTTTCGGCCACATCATCAGTAAAAGTGATTTTGCATTACCCTCGGCTACCTTCGAAGCTATTTTATTAACGCCAAGCGAATAGTAGCCCGGTACTGTAGCAACAATATAAGGATCGGCGGCGATGACCACGTAATCCCAATCTTTGTCCTTATTCCCAGATAAGTTTTGCATACGATCCTCATAGCCTTCTGGCCAGTAGTAATACTGCGTTAAGGAGTGCCTGTAAAATGCATAATCATAGGTATCCCCACCAGAGCCTAAGCCAACTGAAACTTGTTTGTTTTGATACATATCCTCTGCCTCTACGTATACCGTAGCCGAAATATTTGTGTCTGAAGCCAATATTTTTTGTAACTCTTCGGCCGTTGATTCTGGTGAAAAAGCCGTGGTGCCAGAGTTGATAGATCTACTAGACCCAAGAACCAAAATATTCAAGGCACCATCTTCATTGATATCTCCAAAAACACCGTCCTCTTCCTCATCTTTGGGATTATCCGAATTATTGTCATCTGACTGCTCTTCAGAAGAATCCTCCGGTACGTCACTGGCAGGGGTATCATCTTTAGCGCAACCAGACATTAAAAATAAACAGGTCATTAGCATATACAACGAAACAGAAACAACTGTAGTAGGTCGTATTTTGAATTTCATGGGACGTATCATAATTCTTGTATTTAAATCTGTTCAGTGTCAAACTATTTTCAAACGTATTTAAGACCCTATTATTGCCGCTCTCCCTGCATATTATTGATAATTCGATGAATTACATACTTCTTAAAATATAGGTGTTGATTTACTCGATAATCGAGATTTAAACCTGACCACCGTCTGGTAAGTTGCTCCGACGCCTGAACGACGAGCCTTCAGACAGGTTTGCGTCGAAATCAATCTTGAATTCCCCTTTAATGTCTCCTAGACTGGCTCCGGGGTTGTTTACCTATTCAATACACTGATGATTTCATCGAAAGTTCAGTTTTTCACCTTAAACTTAACCAAGCGCTCTTATCTCTTAAAGTGTTAATGGGTTGGCTGCCATACTTTTGAACCTCTAGGCGATTGAAAAATGCAAGGACAATTTTCCGAAAAACAATTATTATTGACTATTTTTTTGACAATTTCGCAGCAAACATGCCCGCACGATTCTTCGTATCTTTACATATGAATCAATTGTTCGCTTCTACGGCAAGATTGGAAATCCCTTTTTTGCAGGCGTCAATTGAGATACCATAACAATCGGTGAAAAGTCTAAAAAATAACAGGGTTTAACTGTAAGTTTTCTAAATATTTTTAGTCTTATAACATGGCACAACGGTTGAACTAATAAAGTGTTACCAAATATATTTTTTACCATGATTCTTACCGATTCCTTATTGGATTTCTTTTTAGAAACCCGAAAGTATTCAGAGGACCTTTGTTCTCCCTTGGAAATAGAAGATTATGTGGTACAACCCATAGTGGATGTATCACCCCCAAAATGGCATTTAGGCCATACGACTTGGTTCTTTGAAGAATTTATTTTAAAGCCACATGCTAAGAAATATCAACTCTTTGATGAAGATTTTTCGTTTGTTTTTAATAGCTACTATGAGACGGTAGGGAAAAGAGTCGTGCGATCAGACCGTGGAAATTTATCTAGACCTTCTGTTGAAAAGGTCTACGAATACAGGACCTATGTTACGAAAGCCATCAAAGCATTTTTTAAGCAACCCCAAGACCAAGAAATACTCGATTTACTGGAAATTGGTATTCACCACGAAAAACAGCACCAGGAGCTACTTTTAACCGATATCAAATACATCTTAGGAAACAACCCTTTGCTTCCCGTATACTCTGATAATTTTAAGGAGTACCCCTTGGAAACCCACGCTCGAGAGTGGATTTCGATGGAGGAAGGGCTCTATGAAATAGGACATGATTCAACCGATTTTTGCTACGACAATGAATTGGGCAAACACAAGGTATATCTCCATCCGTATCAAATAGCGAACAAGCTGATCACCAATCAAGACATTATTGATTTTATAGCGGCGGGAGGATATTCGCAATTTGATCTATGGCATGCCGAAGGTTGGGATTGGGTGCAGCAAGAAGGAATTAAAGCGCCCTTGTATTGGCATGAGATAAATGACAAATGGCATCACTATGCACTGAAAGGGCTTACTATCATTGACCCTAACGCTCCCGTAGCACACATTTCCTATTTCGAAGCATTTGCCTTTGCACAATGGAAAGGCTGTAGGCTGCCTACTGAATTCGAATGGGAAGCAGCACAACAATTTTTCCCATGGGGCAATCGTTGGGAATGGACCGAAAGTGCCTATCTACCCTACCCTAATTATCAAAAAGCACCTGGTGCTCTTGGGGAGTACAACGGTAAGTTCATGGTAAACCAAAAAGTACTTCGGGGCGGTTCGGTCGCTACCCCCAAAAAGCATACACGCGCCACCTACCGAAATTTTTTTCAGACAAACCTACGATGGCAATACACCGGACTAAGGTTGGTCAAATAAATACGACATAGCATACATGCAACAAGACACAATCACTACTTTTAAAACTCAATTTGAGGAAGAGGTCTACACAGGGCTCACTGCATTCCCTAAACATTTATCCTCTAAATATTTTTACGACGCCCTTGGAGACAAACTGTTTCAGGATATCATGGAGATGCCCGAATACTATCTCACCGATGCGGAGTTCGAAATATTTGAAACGCACCAACATGAAATCACTGATTTTTTCTTGGCAGGAGACACTCCATTTAACTTAATTGAGCTGGGAGCAGGCGATGGCAAAAAAACAAAAGTGCTATTGCGACGGCTTTCCGAGAAGACAAAGCATTTCACCTATCAACCGATCGATATAAGCCAGCATGTGCTCGACGGATTAAGCGCTTCCTTACTGCAAGAATTTCCCAAGATTTCGGTGGTACAGCAACAGGGCACCTATTTTGAAGCCCTTGAACGCATAAATGCGGGCAATAAGGGACGGAAAGTAATTCTTTTCCTAGGATCCAACATTGGCAACCTATTACACAAACAAGCTATCGTTTTTTTAAGTCAGGTACAAGCCCTGATGCAAGAAGGAGATCTGTTTTTCGTAGGCCTGGACCTAAAGAAAAACCCCCAGACCATCTTGGATGCCTACAATGACCCTAAAGGCATTACCGCCGCCTTTAACAAGAATGTACTAGCACGCATCAACCGGGAATTGGGAGGTACCTTTGAACTCGATAATTTTCTTCATTGGGAAGTATATGATCCCGAAACCGGTACGGCAAAAAGCTACCTAGTATCAAACAAAGAGCAAACGGTAACGATTGACAAGTTAGACTTGACGATTAATTTCAGGCCTTGGGAGACTATTCATACCGAAATTTCTCAAAAATATGATGACGCTACTGTCAACTGGTTGGCCGAACAATCGGGCCTGCAGGTTACCAAACGCTACACAGATGCCAATAAACTGTATGCCAATTATGTATTTCAAAAGAAACAATAACCCTGCACATTCATGGCCGTTGTACATCTTAAAAAAGGATGACGCGCACACTATAAAAACTTTAAAAAATAATAGCAACTTATGAAAGCAATTTGGAACAATACCGTGATAGCAGAGAGCGATGAGACAGTAGTTATAGAAAATAACCACTATTTTCCCGTAGAAAGTACAAAAAAGGAGTTTTTCAAAGAAAGTAATACCCATTCAACCTGCCCTTGGAAAGGGGTTGCTTCTTATTATTCGCTTGAAGTGGAGGGCAAAGAAAACCCGGATGCCGCCTGGTATTACCCAGAGGTAAGTGAACTTGCTAAGAGCATTAAGGGTATGATCGCCTTTTGGAAAGGGGTAACAGTCGAAAAATAGGTCGAATAATCGCAAAAAAAGCCTGAATACATGCTATAATCAGGCTTTTTTTAATTTATACTTATATCAATTACAATTCTAGCACAGCATTTTCTGCACCGGCATAATCATTCCACTGGTAACGATCTGCTTCTGCTTCGTTCACATATGCACCATCGATAATGTATTTAAACTCGTAGCTACCTTCCTTTGGTAATTCGAAGGTTCCTTTGAAGTTTCCGTTCTTCAATTTTTTCAAAGAACTTCCTTTGGTACTCCAATTGTTGAAATCACCAACGACTACAACTTTTTTAGCCTCTTCCGCAGGTACTGTAAAAGTAACCTTACATACTGGTTTTGTCTTTAGGTATTGTTTAACTATTGCCATGTTTTTAAGTATTAAAATTTTTCGCAAAATTAGCTCATAAATATCCTAGTACACAATGACTTAGGTTAGTTTTGTCAATTTAGCAATATTTCCTCTACTTTTAAAGAGCTTCGACAAGAAATCATTGCTCAATTTTGCAAGTACGTAAAATTTACATTTCTTTTTTCAAGATTCCTACAATTTTATCAATTTCCTTTTCGGTATTATAAAAGTGAAAACTGAGGCGTATACCCGTACCACGTAAAGCGCATACCACATCATTTTCCAATAGTTTTTGATACAGTACATCGTTCCCCTTAATATTGAAAATGGTACTATGCCTCTTTCTCCGCACAACTGATTCTTCTAGCAAACCAAGTGCAGTGAATTCGATTTTGGCTTTTTTCGATAGCCGGTTTAGCTGAGATTCAATTTTTGACATCCCGATACCTTCTAAAAACTCCAAGGAATATTTTAAACTCCCGAAATTTAAGGTGTCCAAATGCCCTGGCTCGAAGCGTTTTGCAAAACGAATGATGTCTTTATCCACAAGATTCCCATTGGCAGCATTAAAACCAACCGACTTCACACTAACTTCTTTCTTAACGCTATCCTTAAATAACATAAAACCATTTCCGTAACCGGCAAGGAGCCATTTGTAACCGCTCGCTCCTAAAACATCCAAGGGGGAATTATCAAAGTCAAAATCTGTCATACCACAAAACTGGGTACCATCTGCAATAATCAAAAGATTGGGGAACTCTTTTTTCAATTGCGTCAAAAAGTCCATATCAATTTGTATCCCATTCAACCATTGTACCAAGCTAAGTGCCAAAACAGTAGCGCCTTTTGATTTTATCGCATCCGCGATGCGATCCTCAATACGGGCATCTATTGCAACATACATACTATCAAAATTCCGACTTTCAAAAGGCCAGTTAACAGAGGGGTAATCATTTTCCAAAAGCAATACTTTGTGCTTTTTAGATAGGCCTTCCAGCATCAAATTAAGTCCAATTGAGAAATTGGGCACCAACGCAACGTTTCCATTTTCGCAGTTAAAAAACCGTGCTACCGTCTTTCTTACTTGAGGAATTTGATTATGCATTGCCTTCATTTTCATAAGGCTCCCACTGATTAGAAAATCAAGATCATGTTCTTGCCGCCATTCCAATAACCCATCATACAAGAGACCTGATGCGGCGGTATTTGCATAAATGTATTGCCCTAAAACGGGGAACTGCTTTCGTATTTTATCCATAATGATCAAAAATGAGAAACGTACAATTGCCGTATCTTTGTGTTTAAAGATACTTCATAGCGATGTTCTCTAAAAATAAATCCACTTCAGAAGTCGACCTCGAACAACACGAGTTTCTTGAGTACGCGCAAACGCGTATCAAACAAAAAAAAAGACTCTATGTGCACTTTGTCATTTTTCTGATCGGGAGTGTTTTTTTAATACTCATCAATAAAATATTAAAGTACGGCGAACCCTATGATTGGTTCATTTGGGCCATCACCTTTTGGGCCTTTCTCTTTGTTATTCACGCTTTTAATGTATTCTTTACCCAAAAATTTATGGGAAAGGCTTGGGAGCGCGGCCAACGTGAAAAATTGGTTTTAAAACAACGCCATCGTATTGCTGAATTGCAGAAAGAAATCGAAACCGATTTCCCCTTGACCAACATCAATAAAAAAAAAGATCTTTGAACACTATTACTATGATTGCCGCAGCGGCAGAAGACAACGCACTTGGCAAAGACAACGACCTACTGTGGCACTTACCAAATGATTTTAGGCGTTTTAAAAAACTTACTACCGGCCACAGCATAATTATGGGTCGAAAAACCTTTGAGAGTTTTCCAAAACCACTGCCAAACCGAAAACACATTGTGATTACCCGAGATAGGAACTATATAATTGATTTTGAAGATTGCTATATAGTTCATTCGGTCCAAGCTGCGTTAGAAATGGTACAGGAAGAACCATTGGCCTTTATCATCGGCGGGGGGGAAATATACCGCCAGGCAGAAAAGCTCTCAAATTCGATCGAACTGACAAGGGTGCATGCTACTTTTGAAAATGCCGATACTTTTTTTCCCAAAATAGACGAAACGATCTGGGAATTGAAAACACAGGAATTTCACCCAAAAGATGAACGGCACACCTATGATTTCACCTATTTGACCTATCGTCGAAAAGGCAAATAAAAGTGTCTTTAGAAATCTAGGCGAGTAACTTCTATAGTCCCTGAATCTCTCAAAAAACCCTTTAGTGTATGCAGATTGGCATTTGTGTAAAAGACACTATTCCCCTTTTTACCATCTTCCTTTAAAACATGGTTTTTTTCAAGAACGGCCTTCGTCTGTCTTGCCACTGCAGCGCCCGAATCTATAATCTTCACCTGCTGTGGCAGCAAGGATTTTAGTACGGGCACCAAATAGGGATAGTGCGTACAACCCAGCACCAAGTAGTCTATATTGGCGGCTATCATAGGAGTCAGATAGCGTTTTAAAAGTGTACGCGTTTCTTCCGAGTCAACCTTGCCCAATTCGATTAACGGTACCAGGCCCGTACCTTCCTGTTCGATAATTTGAATCCCGGCAGCATAATTTTCCGCTGTGCTATGAAAAAGACTACTACTCAAAGTACCTTGCGTAGCCAGAATCCCGACAGTTTTTGAAGTAGACTTTAAAGCTGCCGGCTTTATCGCAGGTTCAATTCCAATAAAAGGAACGTCATAGGTTTTTCGCAAATAATCAATAACATTGGTGGTCGCCGTATTACATGCCACAATAATGAGTTTGCATTGCCACCCTAGCAGAAGTTCAGTATTCTTTACACTTAAGCTGCGTATTTCAGCTTCCGATTTCTCACCATAGGGAGCATTCTTGCTATCGGCCAAAAAAATGGTATCCTCATTTGGCAAAAGTTTGCGCACCTCTTTCCAAATAGAGGTTCCTCCGACACCGGAATCAAACATACCTATGGGACAGTTGTTCATACTTGCTTTTATTGCTCTAGCACTTTTAAAATTGGGGTGCCCGTGCTTCCGTTTGGAAAAGCGATTCCCAATAAACTTGCGATTGTAGCAGCAATATCTGGAATTTCTGTTCTTTTGACCGTACTTCCCTTTCGAATCCCTTTCCCATAAAACAATAGCGGTACGTGGGTATCATAAATTTGTGGCGACCCATGAGTTGAGCCTGTTTCAGGATAGGTGATGGTTCCTGGTCGCAATACTACCAAGATATCGCCCGAACGCTTTTGATTGTATCCATTTTGTAAAATATAAGGAATACCACTGATATAGTTATTCTGCAGCATTTGCTCGCCTGTATAGACCCTATCGACCCCCTTGTAATGTAATAATTCCCTTGCCAACACTTTTTGCACCTCGCCTACCTTTAAATCAAGGTTTTTTACAATTTTGTGATCTAAAAAGAACTGGTAGTTCGAAAAATTCTTGACGATATCGGGGGTACCATAGGTAAACTGTAAAAATTGTCCAAACTCTGCTTTTATCGACTCCCAATCCATATAACCAGCCGGAATCTTTTGTGACTTTAAATAGGCAGGTACTTCTACGGCTCCATGATCTGCGGTCAAAAACACGGTGTAGGCATCTTTGCCCACTTTTTTATCCAAGGCTTTCAAAAGACGCTCTAAATCTTTGTCTAAATGCAGGTAGGTATCTTGTACCTCTTTCGAGTTTACACCAAATTTATGACCCACATAATCGGTACTAGAGAAGCTAATTGCAAGAAAATCGGTAATGTTATCATCACCCAATCTTTCCGCATCCATTGCTTTTAAAGCAAAGTCTATAGTAACGCTATTACCATATGGCGTATATTTCAAAATTTCGAAGTCAAGGTTCTTATTTACCATGTTTGGGGTATCATGCGGAAAAGTCGGCGTAGTCTCGGTTTCAAAAAGACCCTCATAGGGGTTGTTATCCGGTCCGCTCTCAACATAGGTGGTGATATCTTTCAGGGTAGTCCAAGGTTTTTTATAGCTCTTGACAACTCCCGAACTATTGAAATCGTCTACCCATTTGGGGAGCGTATTCATATAATAGTTACTGCTAACCCATTTACCCTCATCTTCACCACTAAACCAATAGGCCCCATTGGCCGTATGACCTCCTGGTAAGATAGCCCCCCTATCTTTTAAGGCAATTGCAATTGTTTTACCACGCATTTGGGTGTGCAATCGCAATTCATCGGTGAGCGTGCTTACATTCAATCGATGGGGCGACATTTTACCCGCATCCGAAGCTGTGCCCACAGAAAGATAGGTGCTGTCGGAAACACAATACACCTCGGACCCCGACACTTTATCGTACCAATCATTCCCTATAATGCCATGTGTTGCCGGGGTTGTTCCCGTATAAACAGATGCATGCCCAGGACCGGTACTGGTAGGTGCATAATTAAAGTGATTATTTTTACAATTGAAGCCCTCGTTCACTAAACGTTTAAAACCACCGTCTCCGTAGTGCTCCCAAAAACGTGTGAGATAGTCATAGCGCATTTGATCTACTACAATACCAACGACCAGTTTCGGTCTTGTCATTACTTGGGTCGTTCCCGAATTATTGGAAGCACCTTTCGATTTTCTTTGTGCATTGAACTCCGTGGGGCTCAAAGTTAGTAGCAAGATTAAAAAGGGAAGTAGTTTAAAGTTCTTGAACATAGGTCATTTATTGAAGGCATAAAAGTAAATAAATTCAACCTTAATATTTAAAATCAAGGTTAAATGATATCCATTATTGTTATTTTTACTTTAAGAAGTCTATTTTTATTTTCATGAACTACCTTACTCAGATTGGCAGCTATTTTATAATGCTGCGAGAAATCTTCAAAAAACCTACTAGGTGGCGCATCATGAGGACCCTAATTTTAAAGGAAATAGACGAATTGATATATGGTTCTCTCGGTATTATCATCTTTATTTCTTTCTTTATTGGAGCTGTTGTCACCATTCAAACGGCCTTGAACCTTAACAACCCGATTATTCCAAAGAACTTAATTGCATTTGCAACAAGACAATCGGTCATACTTGAATTTGCCCCTACCTTTGTTTCTATCATCATGGCAGGGAAGGTGGGCTCCTATATTACTTCGAGTATTGGCACCATGCGGGTTACCGAACAGATCGACGCCTTGGAAGTAATGGGCGTAAACTCCTTAAATTACCTCATATTCCCAAAGATTATTGCCATGCTGTTCTACCCTTTCGCCATTGCCATCTCAATGTACGTTGGTATTTTCGGCGGTTGGTTGGCCGGTGTTTTCGGAGGGTTTTTAACCAGCGCCGATTTTGTATCGGGCCTTACTCTTGACTTTATTCCTTTTCATATTGCATACGCCTTTATTAAGACCTTGTTATTCGCCTTTCTTATTGCCACGGTACCTTCTTTTCATGGTTACTATATGAGAGGTGGTGCCTTAGAAGTCGGAAAGGCCAGTACTACTGCGTTTGTATGGACCAGTGTGGTCATCATTATTTTAAATTATATACTAACACAACTTTTACTGGGCTAATGATAGAGGTTAGAGATATTCATAAATCATTCGGTGATGCCCATGTATTAAAGGGTCTCTCGACCGTTTTCGAAAATGGCAAGACCAATTTGATAATCGGGCAGAGTGGTTCGGGAAAAACTGTATTCCTTAAGTGCCTTTTAGGTCTTTTTACGCCTGAAGGAGGCGATATCTGTTACGACAACAAGAGTTATTCCAAACTTACCAGTGATGAAAAGCGCGACTTACGGCAAGAAATGGGTATGGTATTTCAAGGAAGTGCCCTATTTGATAGTATGACGGTTGCCGGCAATGTACAGTTCCCATTGGAAATGTTCACCAAACAATCAAAATCGGAAATGCAGGATCGTGTAGATGCGGTCTTAAAACGAGTGAACCTAATAGATGCCCATCATAAATTTCCTTCAGAAATTTCTGGAGGGATGCAAAAAAGGGTTGCTATTGCACGGGCTATAGTAATGAATCCTAAGTACTTATTTTGTGACGAACCCAATTCTGGACTCGACCCTAAAACGGCAATCCTAATCGACGACCTCATCAAAGAAATAACCGAAGAGTATGATATCACTACAGTAATCAATACACATGATATGAACTCGGTAATGCAGATTGGAGAAAAAATCCTCTTTTTGAAAGATGGTTTAAAGGAGTGGGAAGGCACCAAACATGAAATCTTCAAAACCGATAATGAAGCCGTTACCGGCTTCGTATATTCTTCCGAGCTCTTTAAAAAGGTACGACAGATGTATATTGAAGAAAGGAATTAGATAAACATCGGGCAATTCCGAAAAACCAATTCAACAATAAGGGTTATTCCTGCACAATTTCTTTTAACTGAATGGTACTGTCCTTTAATCGAATTCTGAGCCAATTATGTAATTTTTTAGTATCGGCAATCACCTTGGATCGCTTCGCCGATCGCTTCCATTTTGCCTCAAACACCGCAATTGTATCTGTTTTTTTAAAATCGGTCACAACAGCATCCGCAAATCCTAGCGACTCAAGGTTTTCATAATTGGTTTTTGCCTCGGCACTAATATCTTTAAAAGGTATTTGACGCGCAACCGATTTCTTAATGCGGTTCAATTCTGATTCTAACAAGCGAATCTTTTCGTCTTTCCCTAGTAATTCACTTTTTGTAGATTGGTACAATTCATCTACATATTTCAGCTGATTTACTTGTTGGTTTTGTGATCCTTGAATTATTTTTAGGTCACACTTTTCCAAATTTCCAAACTGTTGCATTTCAGCCTCCCATGTAGCGATTACTCCATCAGGCACTCCCTCATTACCCATAAAAATGAGTTCTATGGTCGCAACCTCGTCCCGCTCATATTTTAAAACTGATAGCTCTCTCAAAAACCGACCATCCTTGGTAAATTTATAGGGAATAATGTTTTCTTGAATAAACTCGTTCGCTTCACTTTTAAATTTAAACTCTTGGTATACGCCCCAAAAAATCCAACCTGCGGGAATCATAACGGCCAAAGCGGTAAGAGAGACCAAACGCGCAATCAACCTACGTCTTTTCGAGTTGGCATAGCGTACCATTGGGAAGCGTAATATTTTGAGGACAAGAAAAGTCGCCAAGGCGATAAAAATAGTATTGATACCAAAGAGCAACATTGCGCCACCGGCAAACTCCCAATTCCCAATAGCTAATCCGTACCCAACAGTACATAACGGCGGCATCAATGCCGTTGCAATTGCCACTCCAAAAATAACACTGGCAATCGTACCTTTTTTTGCCCTTGCAATTACCAATGCCAAGCCACCAAAGAATGCAATCAATACATCCCGAATATCTGGCTTTACCCGAGCCAGAAGCTCAGAAGATTCTGTCTTTAACGGAAACATCCAGAAAAACAAAAAAGCGGTCAATACGCTTAAAACGACCATTACCGTCAGATTCTTGAGAGATCTTCTCAGGGTATCGATATCATTGATCGCCAAGGACATCCCCATACCCAAAATAGGCCCCATTAAGGGAGAAATTAACATCGCCCCTATCACCACGGCCGTTGAATTTGCATTGAGACCAATGGAGGCAATAAAAATAGAGCAGATCAAAATCCAAGAAGTATGCCCCTTAAAAGGAATATCGGCAATAATTGCTTGTTTCGTAGCCTCCTGATCGGTATTGCTACGAATATCTAGCAGTTCGGAAAGAAATTTTTTGGTACTTCCAAGAAGTCCTTGGAAGTCTTTTTTAACCTCCTCTTTACTTTGAACCGGTTCTTCTATTTGGCCTTGGTTACTTTGTCCTAAATCTTCGCTCATATTTACGCATATTGGTCTCCAAATTTGTCCTTTACTTTAGCCAGTACTTGTTTAATGTCTTGTTCTTTCGATTTTGGGTAGATAAGAAGTACTTCCTCTTTGTCAACGATGATATAGTTTTCCAATCCGTCGACAACCACGATCTTATCCTTTGGAGAACGGATCATATTGCCGTTTGCATCTTGACTGATTACTTTACTATTGACCACGGCATTATTGTCTTCGTCTTTGTCTAACTTGTCATAAAGCGACCCCCAGGTACCTAAATCATTCCAATCGAAGGTTGCCGGAAGCACAAAAATAGCTTTGGAGTTTTCTAAAATAGCGTAGTCTATCGATATGTTTTCAGCCTTTGGGTAGTTTTCTTTTATAAACTCAGCTTCATCAGCGTTGTTATAACAGGACATTCCTGTTTCAAACAGCTCGTACTGCACCGGTTGATAACTTTTAAAGGCGTTCACAATGGTTTTCACACTCCACATAAAGATTCCCGCATTCCACAGAAAATTACCTTGTGCTAAAAACTCCTTTGCTGTTTGATAGTCGGGTTTCTCACGAAATTGGCGCACTTTTTTCAAGCCTTCTCCACTCGGTATTTCGAATTCGATGTATCCAAAACCGGTATTGGGGAAGGTGGGCTTAATGCCAAGTGTGCAAAGCACCTCCTCCTTTTCACATTTATCAAAACAGCTGATCACATCTTTCGCAAAAGCTGCTTCGTCCTCGATCCAATGATCACTGGGCGCCACGATCATGACCCCATCGGGGTTCATCTTCTGAATTTTAAGCGCCGCATATAAGATACACGGAGCAGTATTTCGCATAGCAGGCTCCAAAACCACCTGTTCCTGTTTTACCAAAGGCAATTGTTCAAGAACAAGGTCATTGTAACGCTCATTGGTTAAAATGAGAATATTCTCTGTGGGCACAAACTTATTCAAACGTTTAAAAGTCTTTTGTATAAGAGTATCGCCGGTACCTAACATATCGTGAAACTGTTTGGGGTTTTCCGTGGTACTAATCGGCCAAAAGCGCGATCCGACTCCTCCGGCCATCAAAACTGCATAATAATTCTTATTCATATTTAATGTTTAATTAAGTCTACTTCGGCATTCGGTTGAAAGAGATACATTTTGCCAGTGGCCATTTCGATACATTCGTATCTTTTGACTCGTTTGTTCCCTTTTTTATAAAGCTTACCATTGTAAATCCGAAAAACGCTTCCAAATGGTAACTCAAAAACGTAGGATTTATCCGTATGTTGTATATCAAACTCCTTCAATGCTATCGATAGCTGTGCATCGGTACTACTACTTGCTTTTGGATTCCTAAAATGCCTTGCTAACAGCGGCAATAATTTAGATGGAAAAACCTCTGGACGAATAAACGGAAGCATTAATTGTTGAAAGCATTGTTTCCATTCTTTCCCATGCGGTTTAATACGACGCCCGTATTTTTCAAAGGCCACTAAATGGGCTATTTCATGAACCAATGTAATGAGAAAACGGTATTTATTCAAGGTCGCATTTACGGTAATTTGATGTTTCCCGTTCGGTAATCGACGATAATCACCATGCCTCGTAACGCGTTCATTTACAATCTTAAGATGCACCCCGGTTTGCTTGATCAACGTCAAACAAGAATCTACCGACCTTCCTGGAATGTATTTTTGGAGAATATCGCCCATTACCGCAAAAATAGGGTATTTAGCGGTAGATAAAAACACTCCCCTAGGTTGATTGAAAGGCATTGTACGGGAATTGCCAAAGAATCGTTCCCTAAACAAAAGGTATACTTGCCTAAATGCCTGTTTGCTATTGAACATCTTACTAGTACCTTTATTACCTAAAATTAAAAACCCGCCCAAAGCGGTACGCCTATGCGAACTTTTGTAACATTTCTTTTTTTGTTTATCTCGACTTGGTCATTGTTGGGGCAATCTCACCTTAAAACATTGCAAACCCCCCAAGATTTCGAAAAATTGAGCGCGCCTCCTTTGGTAGAAAAGTATGGACAAGTAAGTGCCGTAAAACTTATTTTTGATTTGGACTCGGAAACACTCTATTTTATAAATGCTAAAAACTATAAATTGTATGTCCGTTTAATGTCCACTTGCTGTAATGCTTGCTATTACTAACCTATCAAATATTCTTTCACCAAAATACCTTCTATTAAGCTTGTAGACGAACTCATTGAGGTATAGTTGCAGGTATTTCGCTTTTATCTT
>CALLVX010000089.1 GCA_938010765.1 uncultured Flavobacteriaceae bacterium
ACAAAAGAACCGATGGTAACCCACAAATAGAATCGATTTTTTAGTGGTTCACTTTCGTCCGTCCGGTGTGGCTCACTTTGCCCCGCCGCGCTATGCTCACTTTAACCCGCCCGGGGTGGTATACTATGCCCGTTTTTTGCAGTAGACCGAGAAATATCATTTAAAATTGGTGATGATGTGAGCTTGTCTTCCATTCATAGATTAGTTGACTCACAAATCAATAATAAGCTTGTTCATTCAAAAGTTGAAAGAAGATAAAAAAAGGATGGTTTTCACACCGCCCCTTACAACTAACTGAAAAATAAAAATTATTACGCTATAATGCTACCTAGGTAGTTTTCTTAATTTTCCCATTAAACAATTCAATCTCTTTTCTATAACTACTTCACGAGTAGGTTGACTTACATTAAAAAAGCCTGCTAAACCTCCGGTTATTTTACTTATTTTCATAATAATATAATTAAAAATTAGTTTAATTGAGATACCTAAAACGTATCTCACTGCTATTGTATAAAACAAGTGCATTTACCCCCAAGGGCAACTGAAAATAATTGATTTGGCAGACTGTGAAAATAGCTGTCATAACACCCGACAATATTATGAATGCTTACACTTATCTTAAATAAGAGAAAGCGTTTAAGAATATAAATTGTTGTTGGTGCACTACAAAATCAATGGCTAACCACAGGTTATTTTGCATACATCTGGCTTCACGGAGGTCTTGCCATCTGTTGGTAAGGTGCACCCTAATTTATTGGTTCCACCTATAATACTTCGGGTCGTTACGGCAAAATTGGCGATTACACGTTTTTTTAGTTTCAAATTTGTTAGACTTCTTTTTTTTATGAGGTATGTTTTTAGATTTAAAATCCCTTTTAAGGTATTGATTTGTAGGAATTAAGCATCCTAAAAAATAGGATTTAACTTTAAAATAATAATGCAAATTCATTGCATAATTTAGTAGTTGAATCGCGATTCTATGACTAATAGTTTTATATTTAACCATGTCATTAAAATCATTCCCCTTTTACAGGCAGTTGGATCAGATGGATTGTGGCCCATCCTGTTTGCGAATGGTCGCCAAGTATCATGGAAAATCCTATGAGGTCGATTATTTAAGGAAGAAAGCCAACATTACCCGCGAGGGGGTATCTATGGGGGGTATTGCCGAAGCTGCAGAGGCCATCGGGTATCATACGCTGGCAGTGAGCCTAGACTATAATACCATGGACGAGGAAGTGCCCTTGCCTTGTATAGCCCATTGGCGCCAACGGCATTTTGTGGTCGTTTATAAGATTAAAAAAGGAATTGTGTATGTAGCCGACCCGGCGCATGGTTTGGTCAAATATTCTAAAAAAGATTTTTTAAACGGATGGATAGGGAAAAGCGCCGACGAGAATTCGGAGGGCTACCTACTTTTATTGGAGACCACTCCTAAATTTCACGAAAATGAAATAGAGGATAAAGGTGACTACGGGTTTAAATTCTTGTTTTGGTACTTTCGACCTTACAAAAAATACATCATTCAACTTGTATTGGGCCTGCTCGTGGGCAGCTTGTTGCAGTTGATATTTCCTTTTCTGACCCAGGCGGTGGTAGATTATGGTATCAATTACCAGAATCTAAATTTTATTTACCTGATTCTCATCGCTCAGCTGACCCTTTTTGTCTCCCAAACAACCGTTGATCTGATTCGAGGCTGGATTTTGTTGCATATGACCAGTAGGATCAACATTAGTTTAATTTCCGATTTCCTGATAAAATTAATGCGCTTGCCGATCTCTTTTTTCGATTCTAAGAACACCGGGGATATCATTCAAAGAATATATGACCATGATCGCATACAGGACTTTTTGTCGAGTACCACTTTGAATACCCTTTTTTCGGCCTTTAATCTCATCGTATTCGGGTTTGTTTTGGCCTATTACAACCTGACCATTTTCGCGATATTTTTTGTAGGCTCTTTTGTTTATATCGGCTGGACCTTACTGTTCCTTAAAAAAAGGGAGGAGCTGGATTATAAGCGTTTTGATCAGGCGGCAGATAATCAAAGCAGTATTTATCAGTTGATATCGGGAATGCAAGAGATAAAGTTGAACGGGTCCGAAAGGAGGCGCCGATGGGAATGGGAGGCCATACAGGTGAAATTGTTTAAGGTATCCATTAAAAGTCTTGCCTTGTCGCAGACCCAGAATACCGGGGGGCAGTTTTTAAATGAACTTAAGAATATATTGATCACATTTATTGCCGCTAAATCGGTCATCGATGGTAGTCTTACACTTGGTATGATGTTGTCCGTTCAGTATATCATCGGCCAGTTAAACTTGCCAATAAAGAATTTTATAACCTTTATTCAGACAGGGCAAGACGCTAAAATAAGCTTAGAGCGTTTGGCAGAAATACACAACAAAGAAGACGAGGACGTATTAGATGATGATGTCATAAAAGAACTGCCCGCCAGCAGGGATATAAAACTAAAAGATCTAAGTTTTCGCTATGGAGGAAAAGATTCCCCAAAAGTATTGGATAAGGTGAATTTAGTAATACCAGAAGGAAAAGTAACCGCAATTGTCGGTGCCAGCGGTAGCGGTAAAACGACCCTCATTAAATTATTGTTGAAGTTTTATGAACCTACCAAAGGGGCTATTATGGTAGATAAAATCAATCTTAAGAATATAGGGACCAACTTTTGGAGGAAAAACTGTGGCAGTGTAATGCAAGATGGCTTTTTGTTCGGGGATACGATTTCAAGAAATATTACAGAATCCGATTCTGAAGGCATCATCGATAAAAAGAGACTTTTACATGCGGTCGATGTTGCCAATATCGAGAATTTCATTGAACAACTGCCATCGGGTTTTAATGCTAAAATAGGGAGCAGTGGTACCAATATAAGCGGCGGACAAAAACAGCGTATTTTAATTGCTAGGTCTGTGTACAAGAACCCTAACTATATATTCCTCGATGAAGCTACCAGTGCTTTGGATGCGAATAATGAAATGGTTATTATGGACAAGCTGCAGAAGTTCTATGAAGGTAAGACGGTGGTTGTGGTGGCCCATCGATTGAGCACCGTTAAGAATGCCGATCAAATAATCGTCTTGGATCAGGGTAAGATTGTGGAGCAAGGAAATCATAAGGAACTCACCAAGAAGAAAGGGTTGTATTACTCTTTGGTAAAAAATCAACTCGAATTGGGAAATTAAGCGATGGCAGAAAATCCTAAAAATATCAAAAAAAAGATCGACCTATTGGACGAACGTTCCGATCAGGTAAAGGAAATTTTGGGGAAAGCACCGAACTGGGTGATACGTTCCGGAATTTCGGTGGTCCTTTTTATAGTGGTCCTAATGCTCGTAGGTTCCGCAGTAATTAGTTATAATGATATTATTTCCGCCCAGATCATTGTAACCAGTAAAAATCCTCCTGTCTATTTAAAAGCGAACATGTCGGGTAGGCTTACCAATATTTTTGTAGAGGCCGGTCAGAAGGTAGGCGAGGAGGAGGTTCTTGCGGAAATCGAGAATACGGCGAAGCTAGAAGATATTCTTTATCTAAAGGACAAAATCGCGAATTTTAAGGCAGAGGTACAGACATTGGATTCTTTAGGGGTCACGTTTCCACCTTATTTGGATTTGGGGTCCGTACAGCTGTCATACGGGGATTTTTTAACCCAATATCAGAACTATATCTTGTTTAATTCCTTGGCGCCTACCGACAAAGAATCTGCAATGATTAGGAAGCAACTGGGAGAACAAAAGTCTTTTTTGGGCATGCAGCAACGACAGTTGGGGATTTTTAAGCAAGATTTGGAACTTTCGAAGAGTAGTTACGAACGCAATTCCACATTGTTCGAAAAAGGGGTTATTTCCAAGGCAGAATTTGAGAATGCTTCTAGAGCCTATTTAACCGATAAACAACAATATGAGGGTTTTTTAACGGGAATGTCCAACACACAGATTGCCATTGCCAACTTTAACAATCTGTTGACCAAATCCAATATTCAGGGAACCGAGTTTGAAAACAGTTATAAACAACAACTGGATAAAGCGTTCCAAACCCTCAATAATGAGCTTTTACTATGGGAACAGCAGTTTTTGCTAAAAAGCCCCATAGCGGGTAAAGTAACCGTTTTTGATATCTGGAACCAATATCAAAATGTGAACGCGGGAGAGACACTTTTTACTGTGGTGCCCAATGATTTGGAGGAGATGATAGGCAGGGTAACATTGCCGATCAGAAATTCCGGTAAAGTAAAAAAAGGACAAAAGGTCTTGATTAAACTGGCCAACTACCCTTTTGCGGAGTGGGGCAGTTTGGAAGGGGAGATTCAGAGCATATCGGAAGTGCCAAAGCAAGGGGAAGAAGCTTTTTATACCTTGTACATCAAATTAAACGGTCTTACCACTTCTTATGGAAAGCAAATAGATTTTAAACAAGAGATGCAGGGTACCGCGGAAATTGTTATTGAAGAGCTTACCATTCTACAACGTATTTTTTATCAGTTGAGAGACCTTTTCGATAGGACATAAAAAAGCCACCTTATGAACAAGGTGACTTTCTATTACTCGTAAATACAAATAATAATAATAGATAAAGTTGGTTTATTCGTCCCAACATCGATCCAGTGATTGGCATGGGCATGTTACTTCAACGTTCGTTTCACATGAAGCGCAACTAATTACAGAATAATGAGCACCTCCTTTAACCTGAGTTGAATTAAGGTTAGAAACTACTTTTTTGTTCAGTAAAAGACTGTTTAATTTTTTTTTATCCATAATATGTGATTTAAATTTAGTTGTATCAAAAAATTAATTGTATGTCCGTAAACACCCCTAATTTCAATATAATTTCGTATATTTAATTGATAATATTATAGTTAAATATGGATATATTTTCTTTTGGGGTACATTTTACAGATGAACAAAGTTGTAGATTGCATTTTAAAGAGCAA
>CALLVX010000090.1 GCA_938010765.1 uncultured Flavobacteriaceae bacterium
ACCCCAAATCAAATTATTAATTAAAAACTAATTAGAAAACATGGCAGGAGGAAAAGCAACACCACGTCAGAAGATGATCAACCTTATGTATTTGATCTTCATCGCGATGTTGGCACTGAACATGAGTAAAGAAGTACTCGCAGCTTTCGGGATTATGAACGAAAAGATGGAGGCTTCTAACGTAAAGACCACAGAAAGTAACCTAG
This sequence comes from uncultured Flavobacteriaceae bacterium, assembly GCA_938010765.1. Taxonomy (GTDB): domain Bacteria; phylum Bacteroidota; class Bacteroidia; order Flavobacteriales; family Flavobacteriaceae; genus Pelagihabitans. The sequence continues at coordinate 207 of CALLVX010000090.1, forward strand.
CTTTCTTGGACGGTCTTTCGACCAAAGCATCTGAAGATACCAAAAAGTACGGTGATCTTTATAAGAATGCACAGACAATCAAACAGATGTCACAAGAGTATTATGACTATTTGGAAGGCATAAAGTCAGAAATGATGGAAGGTGTCGAAGATCCAAAAGACTATGCTCGAATGGACAACTCGGATTTCTTAGATCAGAAGCTCTTTCAAGGAGATAACCTTTCCGAAGGTGGAAAGGAATTCATGAAGCGCATCAACGACTACCGTACACAAGTAGCCGCTATTGTTCCCAAAGCACTGAAAGAATCGGTTTCGGCCAGATTCAACGTAGGTGATGCGAACGGTAAAGTGGAGAAAAAAGACGGTACCAAGCAAGACTGGATCAATTACCACTACGAAGGGTTCCCGATGGTTGCTTCTTTGGCTAAATTAACTGCCCTTCAGGCAGATGTAAAAGCTACAGAGGAAGACGCCTTGAAATCGATGTTAGAAGGTGAGTTGACCGATCAAGTATCGTTGAAGAACTTTGCTACCTCATTATTAGCTAGCAAATCAGCCTTCTATGCAGGTGAGAAATACGATGGTAAAATCGTTATTAGTAAAACCGATAATTCATCAAAACCAGTACGTGCCGAGTTGACCCTAGACGGAAGAAAGCTTTCAGAAGGTAAAGACTATAAGTTAGAAGCTGGTGGCGTGAAAATGTTGATCAGTACAGGAGCCCCTGGAGACCATACTGTAGCAGGAACGTTGTTCTTTATGCAAGATGGGGAAGAGATTCCGGTAGTTGTTAAGAACAGTTTTGCTACGATTACGAAACCTGGCGCTGCTTTAATCGCGGCCGATAAGATGAACGTTGTTTATCGAGGTGTATCGAACCCAATGTCTATTTCGATTCCTGGTATCCCTAACAATAAGGTAAGAGCATCTGCTCCCGGACTTAAGAAAGTTAGCGGAAGCAAGTATAGTATGAATCCTGGAAAAGGTAGAACAGTTACTATTTCTGCTTCTGGTACCTTGCCCGATGGTAAGCCAGTAGGTTCTAAACTTGAATTCAGAATTAAGGATATTCCTAGACCTTCTGGAACGATCAGTAAGCAACCTGGAAGTATTAAACTACCTAGGAAGAACTTGGAGATTGCCACAGTTGGTGCCATGTTGGAAGATTTTGATTTCGACTTGAACCTAGCAGTTAGCGGATTCAAATTCAAAGTACCAGGACAGCCAACTGTTGCCGTAAAAGGTGGTCGATTGGATTCAAGAGCCAAGTCGGCTTTGAAAAGAGCTAAAAGAGGTGATGCCGTACAGATATTCGATATCAGCGCTTACATCACTAATAACAGAACTTACAAGTTGAAGAAAGTATCTCCCGTAGTAGTGGAGATCACAAACTAATACTAATTAAAGACCGGGCAATGGCAACGTTGTCCGGTATTATTAAATTAACTGAAGCATGAATTGGAAGAATGTTTTATTAATCGGAGCGGTAACCTTATTACCAGCCTCAATGATGGCCCAGGCGAACATTTTGAACGCCAAGTTGCCAGAGGAAATCGGCGTGAAGACCGAGGCTCAGAAAGCCTTGGATAACGATGCTCCCCTTGATTACGGATATGTCGACGACAGGGATATTCTTTGGTCTAAGACCGTATGGGAAACCATTGATCTAGACGAACGGGTGAATTTCCCAATGTACTATCCTACCGATACAATTGATATTGGGTCGGACAGACGATCGTTGTTCGATGTGCTTTTAAAGAACTTGAAAAACGGTAATTTGCAAGATGTCTATGTAGATTCTTATTTTACCGAAAAAAGAGTATTTAGCGATTTAGCCGCTACGTTAAAAGCAGTAGATACAGCCGATTATGGATACGAGCAGATAAATGCAGGAGAAGAGATTTCTCCGGAATTCGTAATCGAAAGAGAATTATCGGCTGCTGATATCGAAGAATATCGAATTAAAGGTATGTGGTATTTCGATAAGCGTCAGGGAGAATTAAAATACCGCTTGTTAGGTATTGCCCCTGTTGCACCGGATGTTAACTTCATCGACGATGAATCTATGGATCCCGCGGATTCTAAAGTAGAATTATTTTGGGTATGGTACCCTGCAGCAAGACAGATCTTGCATGATGCAAAGGTATTTAACCAACGAAATTCTGCACAACCTATCACTTTTGATATGTTGTTGAATGCAAGAAGGTTCAATGGTGTAATTTATCGGGAAGATAATGTTCACGGAGACCGTAAGGTAAAAGATTATATTTCGGACAATGCCTTGTTCCAACTGTTAGAGGCCAAACGAATCAAAGAGGTCATTCGAGACAGGGAACAAGATATGTGGGCTTATTAAAAAGCACATTTAGAAAATTCCAATTCTATAAAATTAAAACGTCCCGGCACTATGTTGGGACGTTTTTTTTGTGATATAATAAGGGGAATGGACAGATATTTTGTGAAAACCGACTGGTGCTAGGTGTTCTGCGAGTATCATTTTTCTACCTTTGGGACATGGTAGATTATATTGTTGTTGGGTTAGGATTGGCCGGAGTTTCTTTTTGTGAAACTTTGGATCGAAACAATAAAACGTTTATGGTCTTTAATGATGCCTCCCAAACATCGTCACAAGTTGCTGGGGGCCTTTACAACCCTGTTATTTTAAAGCGTTTTACCATGGCTTGGAGGGCCAAAGAACAGCTTGCCTTAGTAACACCCTTCTATGAGGTATTAGAAAAGAAACTAGGGGTGTCCTTGAACCAATTGCTTCCGGTGTGGCGTCGGTTTGCTTCTGTCGAAGAGCAGAACCACTGGTTCGAAGCTGCTGATAAAGTTGAGCTTTCTTCCTATTTGTCAAACACCATACATCCAAATAAAAATAAAGCGATCGACGCGCCGTTTGGTTTTGGGGAAGTAGTGCATACCGGAAAAATCGATGTGCAAAAATTACTAGTCTCTTACAAAGAACTCCTCCTTTCCAAAGGAATGCTCCATACAGAAACCTTCGATTTTGATGCATTGGAGTTAAATGATAAGGGAGTGTCCTATAAAAACCACCAAGCCAAAAAAATAGTTTTTGCCGAAGGCTTTGGAATGAAGCAAAACCCTTATTTTAATTACCTGCCCCTTACCGGAACAAAAGGCGAGTATGTTACCGTAAAAGCGCCTGGTTTAAAAGAAAGCCATGCCGTGAAGGCCACCATTTTTAGTATCCCAAAAGGAGATGATGAATACTTGATAGGGGCTACCTATAAATGGAAAGACAGCTCCAATGATCCTACCGAAGCCTCTAGAACGGAGTTAATGGAAAAATTCGAGGCTTTTATTACATGTGATTATAAGGTGATAGATCAAGTTGCCGGAATAAGACCAACAGTAACCGATAGGCGACCCTTGGTAGGGAAACACCCAAAACATGAAAATCTATATGTTTTGAACGGCTTTGGTTCTAGAGGGGTAATGATCGCGCCGATGGCGTCCGAGGCATTGTATCAGCTAGCGGAAAACGAATGCGCAATAACCGCCGAAATGGATATTACACGTTTTACAAAGAAGCACTTTCAAGAGGTGCCTTCGTTGCCTTAGTATCGTATTTGATAAACAGGTTAATCCATATATTTCGAGACAATCGAATGATAATAGGCATAAAAACTATCATTGTTGTTACTATCGCAATAAAGGTTTGGATCAGCGATGCCCCAATCAATAATCTTGCAACGGCAAATGCCGCTAACGCAAACAAAATGCCTACTCCATAACTCACATACATGGCACCGTAAAAGAACGAAGGCTCGATCTTATATTTGGTATTGCAATGCGAACAACGGTCGTTCATTTTAAAAAGATGCCCTAGCGTATATGGGTTTTTAGCTGCATACATGCTTTCTTGATGACATTTAGGACAACTTCCTGTTAAAATGCTGTAGAGTTTGTTTCCTTTTTTTAACATTTGCAAAATCTTTGTATAAAGGTACTAATTTGCCCTTTTTAGGAATGTAACCATTATCACAAAATTCAATGGGAGAATTGATTTTAGTAATATTCTGAGTAGTAAGTGTAATAGAAATATATACGCTATTTTAGAGCGAACAGGGGTGCCGGCAGTAGCAATTTGAAACATAAAATAGTCGGTTTTCAATTTGTGCATGTAAAGGCTTTTAGTGTAGAACAAATTTTTGACAACAACCGGCAACCTTTAGGACAAACAATTTTAAAATGCTCAACGTACATAACCTTTCTGTTTCTTTTGGTGGGGAATATCTATTCGAAGAAATTTCATTCCGTCTCAACGGAGGACAGCGCGTAGGGCTGATCGGAAAGAACGGCGCAGGGAAATCTACACTGTTAAAACTATTGTCTAAAGACATGTCTTTAGACACAGGTACCATTGCTATTGAGAAAGATGTGAAAATCGGATTCCTTCGTCAGGATATAGATTTCGAGCAGGGTAGAACCGTTTTGGAAGAATCGTATCAGGCATTTACAGAAATTCAAGCATTGGAACGAAAGCTTGAACAGACCAATCAACAATTGGCCGAACGTACCGATTATGAGAGCGAGGGTTACAACCAGCTCATGATCGATTTGAGTGATATAACCCATCATTATGAAATACTTGGCGGCTATAACTATCAAGGGGATACCGAAAAGATTTTATTGGGACTGGGCTTTAAAAGGGAAGATTTCCAAAAGAAAACAGAAACCTTTTCCGGAGGCTGGCGAATGCGGATCGAGTTGGCCAAACTTTTACTGCAGCGCAATGATGTATTGTTATTGGATGAACCTACCAACCACTTGGATATTGAATCTATTATCTGGTTAGAGCAGTTTCTGAACAACTATCCCGGAGCAGTCATGATCGTATCACACGATAAGATGTTTTTGGATAATGTTACCAACAGGACCATTGAGATTTCTTTGGGGCGGATCTACGATTACAACAAACCCTATTCAAAATTTTTAAAACTACGGGCAGAGATAAAAGGGCAACAGGTAAATGCCCAAAAAAATCAGGAGAAAGAAATTCAACAGGCCGAACGGCTGATCGAGAAGTTCAGGGCAAAAAGCACCAAGGCATCCATGGCCCAATCGTTGATCAAGAAACTCGATAAGATGGAACGTATCGAGGTCGATGAAGATGACAATGCTGTAATGAATCTGCGTTTTCCCATTTCGATAACCCCAGGAAAAATAATCGCCGAAATAGAAGGGCTTTCGAAGAATTACGGTGAAAATCATGTCTTGAATTCGATTGATCTTTTATTGGAACGCGATAGTAAGACCGCTTTTGTAGGTCAAAATGGCCAGGGAAAATCTACCCTTGCTAAAATCATGGTCGGGGAACTAGACCATACCGGTAAAGTGAAATTAGGACATAATGTGCAACTTGGATATTTTGCCCAAAACCAGGCAGAATATCTCGATGGGAGCAAGACGGTCTTGGATACTATGATCGATGCTGCCAATGAAAAAAATCGTAGTAAGGTGCGTGATATTCTGGGATCGTTCTTATTTCGCGGCGAGGAGGTCGAGAAGTATGTTAAGGTATTGTCGGGTGGTGAACGCAACCGCTTGGCACTGGCAAAAATGTTACTGCAACCATTTAATGTCCTAGTAATGGATGAGCCTACCAACCACTTGGATATCAAATCGAAAAATGTATTGAAACAAGCCTTGCAAAACTTTGAGGGTACCCTGATACTCGTTTCGCATGATCGCGATTTCCTCCAAGGACTTACGAACAAGGTGTACGAATTTAAGGATAGAAAGATTAGAGAGTATCTGGGAGATATCGACTTTTATTTGGAACAACGAAAAGTGGAGAACTTTAGGGCCATTGAAAAGCAGCAGCAGAAAAAGAAAACGACAGCGGTTGTAAAAACCACAAGCAACGACTTTGAAACGCAAAAGAAATTAAAGTCACTGAAAAATCAATTGAGCAGTGTGGAGTCTAAGATTTCCCAACTTGAAAAGGAAATTGCAAAAATCGATCATGATCTGTTGATGGATTATGATACGACAATAGCCAAGACCGACTTTTTTGATCAGTATCAGGGCAAGAAGAACAGTTTAGAGGAACTTATGTTACGTTGGGAATTACTCTCTTCGGAACTGGAGAATAACGCTTCCTAATCGCTCGCAGCCCTCATGTTTTCACTAAACCACAGAATATGGGACTTTCACAACAAATACGAGCGTTTCATCGATATTTTTTGTTCTTAACCCTACTTTTAACGTTATTTGTAAGGTAATTCTTTCTATTTGAAGGAATTTCCCAAAAACTCCGAATATTGACCTATTAAAAGATAAGCATGAAAAAGTATATCCTCTTCTTAGTGGTTTCTTTCCTTGTGATGAACCTTGGCCTTGCCGAAGTACCAAAAAAAGAAAAACAAGCCCTTATAGATTTATACCAAGCAACAAATGGTGACCATTGGACCAAGAAATGGGATTTTACGAAACCTGTTTCTAAATGGTACGGTGTAAAAGTAGAGAACGATCAGGTAATGGAAATTAATCTGTTTCGGAACAATCTGCAAGGTACCTTGCCCGAAAGTCTTGGGAAGTTGAAACACCTCAGGGTATTGAATCTTGCCTTCAATAGAATTCGAGGTAGTTTTCCTAAAAAACTGGTAAAACTTAAAAAGCTAACGGTTTTGAAACTTGAAATGAACAAGATCAAAGGTATGCTACCCGAAAAAATTGGAAAAATGCGGAGTTTGATAGAATTTACCGCCTTTAACAATTTTATTGACGGCACCATTCCTGAAAGCATTGGGGATATTGAAAGCCTAAAAGTTCTTAACCTTTCAAGTAATAGCCTAAAGGGTACCATTCCCAATTCATTAGGTGCGCTTGGCAGCCTTGAAAGCCTAGGGCTTTTTGAAAACTCTTTGGAAGGTACAATACCCGGTGAAATAGGCGGACTTTCAAACCTTAAAGAGCTAGTATTGGCAAATAATAAACTGGGAGGGGCCATCCCAAGAGAGTTTGACCAGTTAGCCAGTTTGAAAGTACTGCAAATACAAAACAATAAATTCGACTCGTTTCAGAATCTACAATACTTGGATACGCAAGGCATGTTAGTGCTTGACTTTGACAGCGGAAGCGATACTATCAACTTTAAAGATGTAGACTTTAGTAGATCACGTATGGCCGATACAAAATTTGAGGATGATGTTGATGACAAAAATGAGTAGTTCATACTTATAGTTAGTTTGGTTTGAAGGGACGTATTTGGGCGTCCCTTTTTTATGCCAAATTCTTACTATCTAACATAACAAAGCGTTGGTCGTTTTTTGGGTGGTCTAGTTAAATCGTGCAACCGCTAAACGGCTTTTTAATTCGGTCACTTCTTGCTCCCAACCTTCTACGCTGAGTGCATAATTATCGTCGAATAGGTCATCTGCCTCCGCTACTGCTCCGCGGATTTGTTCTACCCATTTATCAAGCAATTGGTTGACTTCCACAGCAGAAAACGGTCCGTTTATGAAGGCTGCTTTTTTTTGCGCGTATGCTGCTTCAAAGAGTGCCCAACCGCCTTGCAGTTTATCACAAGCAGCGGAGCGTTGGTAGTATGCCGGTCCAAAAATGTAAGGCTTGCAATCGTTTTGGGTGTCGGGCCAAGTGTCTGCAATATAGAGGAAGGGGTTTACGACCCCATCTATGTTTTCAAAAGCACTATCTAGGTCCCACGGGATTAAATGCAACTTGCCTCGGCTGGGTTCTTCATACCAATAATAATTGTGATTGCCACAGTCGACTTCCCCACAATACCAGTGAAATGCCCCATCGTCGTTACGTATCACCCGGTCTACGGCGATTAGGGTAAGGATCTTGTCGATATCCATTCTATTTTGAATAACCTCTAAGAGTTTTTCTTCGTTTTCGGCCTCCCCCAATTCCTTAGAAAAAGAAGCCATTAAAGCAATACTTGGGTGCTCATTTCTATTGGTTTTTAGTGAATTTAAAAATAATTGGTCGGGTTGTTGTCTTCCTTTTGAATCTATTGGCCACACTTCTTTGTATAAATTGTTATTGCCTTCTTCGAAATTATGGCGGGTAAAACGCCCATCTATCTGCTCAGTAAACGAATAGAGCCCATTGTACTCGCCATTTATGACCAAACGGGCATGAATAGAACGCGATGCAGGAACCCCCATTGAGCGAAATAGGTAATAGCCCAGACGCTCGTTCATTTTGGTGTTATCATTGTTTTCAGAATGGAATACCAATTTTTTTAGACCAAAAAACTTTCTATCGGGATCTTCCTGGTTGATTTTTACCTTCATCGAAAGTTTACGGCATATTTTTCGTCCTTTGGGCCCATTTTCGATACCGCCTGAAACACAGTCAACAAAGGCTCCCAAAGAACCCTTGTATCGAATGCCTACATTCTCTAGCGTTTCGCCTTCAAAAGTTAAATTGCCCTCAACATATTCTTCGGCTCCTGGATCCGCATCTAGAAAGGCAAGGGAAGATTCGGATAGGGTTAGCTCAAAAGTGGGTAGTTTGTTGTCATCGAACAAATAGTCGGATTTAAATTTCCGGTAGTTCTCTAGTTCCGCAAATTTCTTCTCTTCTCTAAGGGCATCTATATCATCCGTCAGACAAGAAATGAAAGTGAGTAGCACGAGCATAGGGCCCAGTTTAGAAGCTACTTTGAATTTCATACAAGCAAATTTCATGCGATAAATATATCGAAAAGAACCCATAGAAAGAGGTTTATGGGTTTAGGGTACAGGATATCGGATGAAAGGACAATCTGCGAATAAATGCTATTGAATATATATAATTAACTGATAATCAATTTTATATATATATATTTAATCTACGACTACTATTTTACCTCCGAATACCTTATCGCGTTCAATGTCTTTGGGATTTCCATGAATATAGATGTAGCCGCCGGCTCTTACCTTGGCTTCCACGCGGTCTGAAGCTTTCACATCTGCCCTTCCTCCGGCATTTACCACCACCTTGGTATTTTCGGTATCCAATTCTTTGTTTTTAACCTTTCCTCCTGTGTTCACCATCACTTCCTGTTTTGTTGCATTCCCCGTAAGTTGCACTTCGCCCCCTGAAATCGATTTGGTATATAGATCTTCTAAAGCTACCTGAAGGTGAATTTTACCACCTTCTTGGGTTTTTATTTCCACCCGGTCCCCTTTTAGGGTTTCATCGGAGGTGATTTTTGCATTTTCGTTTGCATCGAGTAATACAAGGTTTTCGGTATAATAAAGAGTCGCTTTGGCCTCATTGCCGTCCAAAAAGTTATCGAATTCCATTTTAACCTTAAGCAAGCCGTTCTTGCTGGTGATTTTTACTTCATCTTGATCATCACCGGTAATCACAATTTTATTCTCATTGCTCTTTATAAGATTAACAATAATGCGGTCATAGGCCTTTAACTCGGTAAAAGGCTCCAATTCTTTGGTATTTGTTCGCTGGGCTATGGCACTTAAAGAAAGTAAGGCAGTCGTAAAAGTGATGATATAGGTTTTCATTATGTTTATTTTATGTCAAAAATTGATGTTATATTCTAGTTCAAAAGTACTATTTTTCAAGAAAATGTTTTTAAGGAAACGTTAAAGATCAAGTAGTTTATAAAACTATGGCACTTATTTTAGGAATGGATCAGGATTATATATCTTGAAGAGCGTAAAACTAGTTGTAAGTCAATGGGCACTAATAATTTTAAAAACGGTTTCAAATTTAAGGCCCTAACAGGGGTGTCAAAACGGGCGTTCTTCTTATTATTTTTTCAAGCTGCATTTCTTGTTGCGCAAGAAACAGGGAAAGTACCAATAGATGGCCAGATATCGTATTCGCAGCAAATACCCGCCACGGAACATAGTTTTGATATGGTACTGTTGCCGAAGGGAGAATTTAGTATGGGCAGCCCGGAATCAGAAGTGGGTAGAAAAGATAATGAAGGTCCGAAGCATACGGTTGGTGTTGATTCTTTTTATATGGCAAGGTACGAACTCACTTGGGAGCTCTTTGAATTGTTTTTCAAACAAAATAAAGAACTATTCGTAAAGTTAGATGAAGAGCGGGTGGTGAAGATCGATGCAATTTCAAGACCAAGCCCGCCCTATGAAGACCCTTCCTATGGTATGGGAAAAGAAGGCTTTCCAGCTGTTAGTATGTCGGCCTACTCCGCATTGGTTTTTTGTAAATGGTTAAGTACCGTTACCGGAAGTTTTTATAGACTCCCTACCGAGGCCGAATGGGAGTATGCGGCAAGGGCAGGTAGCAGTTCGCCTTATAGTTTTGGTGATGTTGATGCGATAGATGCCCATGCGGTCTATTACGAAAATGCAGGGGGCACGTATGCCAAAGTAGGTAGTAAGAATCCCAACGCCTGGGGCTTGTACGACATGCATGGAAATGTGGCAGAATGGACTTTGGATGAATACAGGGAAGAGACCTATGCAACCGCTGAAAATAAAAATCCTTGGATAGTACCTACCGTAATTCACCCTAGGGTGATCAGAGGGGGATCTTGGGATGATGATCCAACTGCCTTACGATCCGCGGCAAGAAGAGAATCGAACCTAAAATTACAAAAACGAGATCCTCAAATACCCAAAAGTTTTTGGTGGTTTACAGATTCGAATTTTGTGGGTTTTCGGTTGGTGAGTCCTGTAAAACAACCATCAAAAAAGGAGCAGCAAATTTTTTGGCAAACGGTACTTGATGAATAGTACTGTCAAAACATTAGCTTAACGATAAGAAAACACCGTATGCAAAACACACTGGTACTTTTAAGCTTCTTTTTCGGCTTTTGCTGCACTGCACAGCAGACTTATAAACTCTCCCAGGAGAGTACCTTATACATTCATGGAACCTCTACCGCACACGATTGGACCGTGACGACCCAAAAAATGCAAGGAAGTCTACAATTACATACCGATGCCATAAAGGAAATTGAATTTGAGGTATTGGTTGCCGATATTCAAAGTGAGCGAGGTGCCGCGATGGACAAAAAAATGCATGCAGCCTTAAAAAAGGAAGCACATCCAAAGGTGCGGTTCCTATGTAAGGAACTAAAAGATTCCGATTCGATTTTGATAGGAACTTTACACATAGCGGGTGTTGAAAAGGAAGTGGAACTGACCATCAATACCATTTCAAGTAACCGTATTATCACCATTAAAGGTGATAAGGAACTTGTTTTACAAGATTTTGACATAAAACCGCCCAGCGCGATGTTCGGGCAAATTGTAGTGGGCGATACGATACGAGTGCAATTTGATCTGATGTTTATCGGAAATTAGAGAGACTAATATGAAATTTGATCTTCACGGAAAAAGAGCAGTGGTAACTGGGGTAGCAGTCGCATAGGCAGGGCCATTTCCCTTTCCGAACAGGGGGCTGAAGTACCTCTATTAGATAGGGATGAAGAAAATGGAGACGAGGAAGTAAAAATAATAAAACAAAAATGGGGGCGTATTTTTTTTCACCGCTGTGATGTTGTTCAACAGTTAGAAGTACTGAACACCTTTAAAGAAATTGGTAACGAAGGGTAACTAACCATTTTAGTGAACAATTCGGGGATAGCACATATTGGAAATGTGGAGCAGACCCAAGAAATTGATTTTGATAGGGTGTTTGCCATAAATGTAAAAGGGGTGTATAATTGCATGTATGGAGTGCTTCCGATTATGAAGAAAACTGGCGGAGTTATTTTGGACATCGCTTCTATAGCTGGTATAAAAAACCGCTTTGCCTATACAGCATCAAAGGGCGCGGTGCATACAATGACCTATTCGGTGGCCAAAGATTATTTGGCAGAGGGAATAGGTTGCAATAGCATTTCTCCTGCCAGTATTCATACTCCTTTTGTAGATGGATATTTGAAAAAACACTTTCAGGGAGAAGCGGACAGTGCGTATGAGACCTTGTCAAAGACCCAGCCAATAGGTCGCATGGGAACACCCAAAGAAGTTGCTGATTTGGTCGTGTATTTATGTTCGGACGAAGCTGCGTTTATTACAGGAACCGATTTTCCGATCGATGGGGGGTATTAAGTTGAACGGAAATTAATAGGGGAAAATATAAAAGAATTGAACATATGAAATTGATACGATTCGGCACAATGGGAAATGAACGGCCAGGAGTACAATTAGAGAATGGCACCCGATTAGACGTTTCTGCCTTTGGCGAAGATTACGATGAACATTTTTTTGGTGGGGATGGCCTTGCACGTTTGCGAACTTGGTTGAATGTCAACCAAGGCAACTGCCCTGTTATTCGAGAATCGGAAAGACTGGGTCCTCCCTTATGCAGGCCCTCCAAGATTATTTGTATTGGCCTCAATTATGCCCAACATGCCAAAGAAGCAGGCATGGAAATCCCCGAGGAGCCGCTTATTTTTTTTAAGGCTACCTCTGCCATTGTAGGCCCCAACGATGATTTGATAATTCCAAAAGGAAGCGAAAAGACCGATTGGGAGGTAGAGTTGGCAATAGTAATCGGAAAAAAGGCATCTTATGTTACTAAAGAGGATGCAATGAACCATATTGCGGGCTATGTACTGCATAACGATTATAGCGAACGTGCCTACCAGATTGAACGCAGTGGGCAGTGGGTAAAAGGCAAGAGCTGCGATTCCTTTGCGCCATTAGGGCCCTTTATTGCGACCCGTGATGAAGTATCGGACCCGCATAATTTGAATTTATGGCTAAAAGTGAATGACGAGTTGGTACAGCATAGCAACAGCCGACTTCGTTTTTGATATACCTACCTCAGTGAGTTATATAAGCCAGTTTATGACCTTATTACCGGGTGATGTTATTTCAACCGGAACCCCATTTGGAGTAGGTTTTGGTTTTAATCCTCCAAGATACCTTCGGGCAGGTGATGTGGTTGAGCTTGGTATTGACCGTCTGGGTGCTTCCAAACAAATGGCAAAGGCCTATTCGTAACGAACAAATAACTGTAATATATTGAAACGACTTTTGTTTTTTATTGTTCTGATTAATTTCGTTGTTGACGCTCAGGAAACAACTATTTCGGGAGGTGTATACGATATCGACACTGGTAAGCCTTTGCCCTATGCCAGTGTAATTCTATTGGATTTAAAAAAAGGAGTTTCAGCGGGTGCTTCGGGTCGTTTTAAATTTCGTATTGATTCGATGCAGGGCAGCACACCGGTTACCTTTAGTTGTATTGGTTATGTTACGAAGGAAATACCGTTAAGATTGGTGAATAATTCACGCATCTTACTGAAACCTAAAATAGAAGCGCTCAACGAGGTTACGGTGTATGCCTATCGTTTGAAGAGCCAGGTGTTACTAAATCCGTTTCGAAAAAAACGAACGGTGGGCCTAGGCAATTTTAGTGGGGGTAGCTATCCTTCGAGCCTTGCCCTTAAGTATGAAAAGCCCATTGACTTCGACCAGAATTGTTTTATAAAGGAGGTGAAAGTGCTATTTTTTACTGGTTTACAAGAGGCGAATAAATCTGCAAAATTCAGATTTCGAATACTAAGTGTGGGAGACGATGGCCTGCCGGGAGAAGATATTTTGAAGGAAAATTTGATAGTACAAAAAAAGAGACGCAACTCGGCCACTATAAACTTGGATGCCTATAAGCTAAGAGTACCCGAAAAAGGTTTTTTTGTTGCTGTGGAACATTTGTTTATCGCGGAAAATGAATACCGCGAAAAGAAAACGGTAATGGTAAATGATAGCGTGGTTTTAAAAGACTTTGTAAGCGTAAAACATGCGCCGATTTTCAAAGGTATTTTAGAAACTGGTACCGAAGAACTGGGCGCTTTTTATTGGAGTGTTGAGGGGTGGAAAAGTGTGACCCGGCTTGATATGGCCAAGAGTGTTCTGGAAAACGAAATACCGGTTCCGGCCTTTAAAGTGATTCTTTCCAATTAAAGTTGGTTGGGCCAAGTTTAAGCTTCAAGGCACTGGAGTTGTATTTAGCCATTACATAAAATAGCAAGCATGGCCAAAAGGAGCCCGGTTTTTTGAATAAAGTGATGCCGCAGTAAGTGCCTTTGGTTTTTCCGAACGTTTTTTTCATGAGAACTCCCACAATGCTGGCGGCTAGTCATTTGTTTTACTCAATAACTTTCCCTAAGGATAAAGGGTTTTCATTGGCCAGATTAGTTATCACCGCATTTATGATTGATGACAAAACACTATAAAATTTGCATTTATTACATATTGTATAGATTATACGGCGAACCGATTGAGAATGTATTAAGCAATTCCGACCTAATTTCTTATAAATTAGTGTCAAATATATTGCCATTTACTGATGCTTATACTTTTTTTGAGTGCTTAAAAGATTAAGTAGAAATAGCAAAAGAGGAGTTTCCTCTCCCTTTACCAAACTAACTCAAAACTATCTGCCTTAACGAATAGTGTTAAGTTAATTATATAGTAGTGATTTAAACTTTCCCCATTTGCTAACAAATTGTTCTTTTTCATCCGTTTTTTGTCTTTTTTTCCTTCCGTAGCGGTGCTATGCAACTCAAAAAAAAACCATCAAATGGGTGAAAAAACCACTAATTTTCGCTTAAACGTGAAACCTTTAAATCACTTTATATTATAGACGATTCAAGATGGCTAAGTACTTTGAATGAGTAAAAATTAAATTCAATACTCTTTTGGTACCTTCTATTAACAATTTGCATTTGGAATTTCTTATCTGGTGGGTCCGAAATACGACAAAATCTTCAAGTCATGGTTTTTGGCTTTACACCGCTGAAGCGATAATACCACTGCCTTTCAGCCAGAAGATTACGAAAACGTTATAGAATAATGCAGTTAAATTTTTTAAATACCTTAAAATCAATTAGTTATACTCTTTGTGTTCAGTCGTATTGGATGTGATAAATACAAATTATTTCCTTTGATTAGTAACAAAAATTTAAAAAAGGCCATGCTTATGATATATTTGTGAAATCTGTAGGTCGCAATTATAGTTACAAGTTTGTACATCAAAATACCGTAGTTCAATTATGTATTATTTAGGATTAGACATTGGAAGCTCATCAATAAAAGCTGCTTTGGTAGAAATTTCTTCCGGGAAAAGTATTGGTGTTGTTCAGGAGCCCGAAACAGAGATGGGGATGCACGCGATAAGAAACGGCTGGGCCGAACAAAAGCCTGAAGATTGGTGGAATCACACATGTGCTGCTATCAATAACCTCAAATCCAAATTCAATATTTCCAAATCTCAGATTAAGGGAATAGGAATATCCTATCAAATGCACGGGTTGGTAGTAGTAGATGAAGCTGGTAATTCACTTAGGAAATCAATTATTTGGTGTGATAGTCGGGCAGTTGAGATTGGGAACAATGCTTTTTCTGAAATAGGAGAGGAGAAGTGTAATGCTCACTTATTAAATTCCCCGGCAAACTTTACGGCATCCAAATTGAAATGGATCAAGGAAAATGAACCTGATATTTATAACAGGATACACAAATTGATGCTTCCTGGCGATTATATTGCCTTTAAATTTTCCAATTGTATAAACACTACTATTTCAGGCCTTTCAGAAGGAATATTTTGGGATTTCAAAAATGGTGATATCGCTGATTTCCTTATGGATCACTACGGTATTCCAACAGCAATGCTCCCTGATATCGTAGATACATTTGGGTTACAATCCAAGGTTAGCGATCTCGGTGAAAAAGAAAGTGGATTAGCGGCCGGCACCCCTATTCTTTATAGAGCGGGAGACCAACCAAACAATGCACTTTCATTAAATGTATTTAACCCTGGAGAAGTGGCAGGTACAGGTGGCACTTCTGGGGTGGTGTATGCAGTAACGGATAGTTTGTCGGTCAAAGAAAGCGCTCGCGTGAATAATTTTGCGCACGTGAACTACGAAAAGAGTAAACCCCCTAGAATAGGGAAACTTTTATGTATCAATGGGGCAGGTATTCAGTATAGATGGCTTCTCAATAATTTATCGGTCAATTCCTATGAAGAAATGAACAACTTGGCTTCGGAGATTTCGGTGGGCTCTGACGGCGTTCGCATGCTTCCTTTCGGAAACGGCTCAGAAAGAATGTTAAACAATAAGGACATCGGTTCTAGATTGGTCAACATCAATCTAAATAACCATAGTAAGGCTCATATTTGTAGAGCAGCGCTCGAAGGTATTGCCTTTTCGTTTGTCTACGGAATTGAAATTTTAAAATCTGACGGAATTGAAATCAAAGTATTAAGAGTAGGAAATGACAATTTGTTCAGGTCCGAGATATTTGCGAATACCATAGCGACCTTAATTGAACACGAGATTGAAATATATAATACGACGGGGGCGATAGGAGCTGCACGGGCGGCGGGATTGCATGATGGCGATTTTGTGAAGTTTGGGTCTAATATTAAAGACAATGATCATGTGATGACATTTATGCCACTTAAAGACAAGGAACCCTACATAAATGCATATCTAAATTGGAAAAAAGAATTGGAATTAATAATCAATAAAAATTAAAGGATTATGGCACTAATAGGAGACAAAGAATATTTTAAAGGAATTGGAGAAATAAAATTCGAAGGGAAGGAATCTGATAATCCATTGGCTTTTAAGTACTACAACCCTGATCAACTCGTTGCAGGTAAATCGATGCGGGATCATTTCAAATTTGCCATCGCCTATTGGCATACCTTCTGTGGTCAAGGATCAGATCCATTTGGTCCAGGAACCCAAAATTTTGGTTGGGATCAATCTTCTGATCCATATCAAGCAGCAAAGGACAAGGCAGATGCGGCATTTGAGTTCATCACAAAAATGGGGTTCGATTATTTTTGTTTTCATGACTTTGACCTTATCCAAGAAGGACCAACATTTGCAGAATCGGAAAAAAGATTGGCAGCGATTACCGAGTATATAAAACAAAAAAAAGAAGGGTCGGGAATTAAATTACTTTGGGGAACGGCCAATTGTTTTTCAAATCCCCGTTACATGAACGGTGCTGCGACCAATCCTGAATTTAACGTACTTGCCAGGGCTGGTGGTCAAATAAAATTGGCGTTGGATGCGACCATGGCGCTCGATGGTGAAAATTATGTATTTTGGGGAGGTCGCGAAGGGTATATGTCTCTTTTGAATACCGATATGGGCCGTGAATTAGATCATTTGGGGCAGTTCTTGGCCATGGCGCGGGATTATGCCCGTAACCAGGGATTTAAAGGAACATTCTTCATAGAACCAAAGCCTATGGAACCCACAAAACATCAGTACGATTTTGATACTGCGACGGCCATAGGGTTTCTACGCGAATACGGTTTGGAGAAAGATTTCAAAATAAACATAGAGGTTAATCATGCAACGCTGGCGCAACATACATTTCAACATGAAATGGCCGTGGCTGCAAAAGCTGGTATGCTGGGAAGTTTGGATGCGAATCGGGGAGATTACCAAAACGGATGGGACACCGATCAATTTCCCAATAGTATTCAGGAAACAACTGAAGCAATGTTAGTATTCCTTAAGGCAGGAGGTTTACAAGGAGGTGGAGTTAATTTCGATGCGAAAATCAGAAGAAATTCTACTGACATGGAGGATGTTTTTCATGCGCATATCGGGGGAGCCGACACCTTTGCACGTGCATTATTAACTGCCGATAAAATTATTTCATCTTCAGATTATGGTAATCTACGCCAAAAGAGGTACAGCTCATTCGATTCCGGAAATGGCAAGGATTTTGAAAATGGTAAACTCAATCTTAAAGATCTATATGAACTGGCGCAAAAGAATGGTGAGCTACCCTTAAAAAGTGGTAAACAAGAGCTGTTCGAGAACATTATCAATCAGCATATATAAGGCGGGCAAGATCAATTAATGAAAATTGTATTGCAGCGTACAGATTAAGAACCAGTTACATAGCAAAAAATGAAACTATTTATAGATACAGCAAATTTAAAAGAGATCAAAGAGGCCCAAGCCCTTGGAGTTTTGGATGGTGTTACAACAAACCCATCTTTAATGGCCAAAGAAGGCATTAATGGTAAAGACAACATTTTAAAACACTATGTTGACATATGTGACATGGTAGATGGTGATGTATCGGCAGAAGTCATTTCTACAAGTTTTGATGAAATGATCAAAGAAGGTGAGGAATTAGCCGCTTTGCACCCACAAATTGTTGTGAAACTACCTATGATAGGAGATGGGATAAAAGCATGTAAATATTTTTCGGATAATGGAATAAAAACTAATGTAACACTGGTATTTTCTGCTGGGCAGGCCTTATTGGCAGCTAAGGCAGGGGCGACCTATGTGTCTCCTTTCTTAGGACGTTTAGATGATATTGCTACAGATGGTTTACATCTTATTTCTGAAATGAGATTAATTTACGACAACTATGGGTTCAAAACCCAAATATTATCAGCATCTGTTCGTCATACCATGCACGTGGTAAACTGTGCCAAATTAGGGTCAGACGTAATGACCGGCCCACTTTCATCTATCGTGGGCTTGCTAAAGCATCCATTAACGGATAGCGGACTGGCTAAATTCTTGGAAGATGCCAAATCATTTAATTTATAATTCATGGGATTAGAGGAGCTAGAGCGGTTGTGTACCCAGGTACGAAGAGATATTTTGAGGATGGTCCACAAGGTGAATTCCGGTCACCCGGGGGGATCTTTGGGTTGTGCAGAATTTCTTGTAGCACTGTACAATGAAATTATGACTTTAGAAGATGGTTTTGATATGGATGGAATAGGAGAAGATTTGTTTTTTCTTTCCAACGGGCATATCTCACCTGTTTTTTACAGTGTTTTGGCGCGTAAGGGATATTTTCCTGTTGAGGAACTTAATACTTTTAGATTACTGGATTCTCGTTTACAAGGCCATCCTGCCACCCACGAAGGCTTGCCGGGAGTGCGAATTGCATCGGGCTCTTTAGGACAAGGAATGTCTGTGGCACTAGGTGCCGCGCAGGCTAAAAAACTGAACAAGGACCAGCGTTTGGTATTTTCCTTGCACGGAGATGGAGAACTACAAGAGGGACAGAATTGGGAAGCCATTATGTATGCTGCTGGTAAAAAGGTAGATAACCTTATCTCCACAGTAGACGTAAATGGCAAACAGATTGACGGTGCAACCGATGAAGTGCTCCCTATGGGCAGTATAAAAGCCAAATTTGAGGCATTTGGATGGGACATTCTTGAAATTGACAAAGGGAATGACTTGGAGGCCATCGTATCTGGAATGAAAGAAGCCATCAGAAGAACGGGCAAAGGAAAACCCGTTTGCGTTTTATTAAAAACCGAAATGGGAAATGGCGTAGATTATATGATGCATACTCATGCTTGGCATGGTAAAGCACCTAGTGACGAACAATTGGAAAATGCCCTTGCTCAAAACCCCGAAACTTTAGGGGATTACTAAATCAGTTCAGAAGACAAAAGGATGAAGAAATACACCTATACCGAGAAAAAAGATACAAGAAGTGGTTTTGGAGATGGCTTAACAGCGCTTGGCAGGGCCAATCCGAATGTGGTAGCGCTCTGTGCCGATTTGGTGGGGTCTCTTAAAATGCAGAATTTCATCGATGAAAACCCCGAGCGGTTCTTCCAAATTGGAATCGCCGAGGCGAACATGATAGGAATCGCCGCCGGATTGACCATTGGAGGTAAAATTCCGTTTACAGGCACTTTTGCCAATTTCTCTACAGGAAGAGTGTATGACCAAATACGCCAATCTATAGCTTATTCCGGTAAAAACGTGAAGATATGTGCATCACATGCAGGAGTAACTTTAGGGGAAGATGGCGCTACGCATCAAATCTTGGAAGACATTGGAATGATGAAAATGCTGCCGGGCATGGTGGTTATCAACCCATGCGATTATAACCAGACCAAGGCGGCAACTCTTGCTATTGCAGATTACGATGGCCCTGTTTACCTTAGATTTGGCAGACCCGTGGTGCCTATCTTTACCCCGGCGAATCAAAAATTCGAGATAGGAAAAGCCGTAATGCTCAATGAGGGTACGGATGTCACCATTATTGCTACAGGGCATTTAGTTTGGGAGGCTATACAGGCTGGCGAAGAGTTGGAAAAACAAGGTATTTCGGCTGAGATTATCAATGTGCACACTATAAAACCGTTAGATGAAGAAGCAATATTAAAATCTGTTGCCAAAACACGTTGCGTAGTAAGCTGTGA
The DNA here is from genome assembly GCA_938010765.1 of uncultured Flavobacteriaceae bacterium. Taxonomy (GTDB): domain Bacteria; phylum Bacteroidota; class Bacteroidia; order Flavobacteriales; family Flavobacteriaceae; genus Pelagihabitans. Next base: position 20,363 of record CALLVX010000090.1, read on the forward strand.
AGAGCACAATTATTTAGGAGGTTTGGGTGAAAGTATTGCGAGAGTATTAGCAAAGAATAATCCAACCCCAATGGAATTTGTAGCCACAAATGATACATTTGGGGAAAGTGGAACTCCTGAAAAGCTTATGGAAAAGTACGGATTAAGTAGTACCGCCGTAGTTGATGCCGTAAAGCGAGTACTCGATAAAAAATAGCGTACCTTTTATGTCGTTATTGCAATTTCAAGAATAAAGGGAAAACAGAGCAGCGTAGACCCTTTAGTAATGAAAAAGTAGTGCTATTAAGGCAAGAAAGAAGTTGGAAATCCATTTTCCTTTCGAATTCTAATAAAAATGACATGTCAAAACTTACATTAAAAGAAATGGCTGCCCATTTTAAAGTTTCAGTGTCAACTGTATCTAAGGCAATTCATGATAGTTATGAAATAAGTGAGGAGTTAAAGGCCAAAATTCAAAAATTTGCTAAAGAAAACCACTATAGACCCAACAAGGTGGCTTTGAATTTATTAAATCGCAGCACTAAGTCTATTGGTGTTGTGATTCCTAATATTCTTAATTATTTTTTTGTTCAAGTTTTATTCGGAATAGAAAAAGTGGCCAATGATAGAGGGTATAGCATTATTAGCTGTATCAGTAACCACTCGCTTGAAAAAGAAGTAATTACTTTGGAGTTGTTAAATAGTGGCTCTGTAGACGGACTCATACTTTCATCTGTTTTCACAGAATCGCAGATTGAGAAACACGCAGAACACATTAAAGAATTATTAGGCGAGCAAATACCACTGGTTCTATTCGATAGGGTTACTGAACTAATTGATTGTGATAAGGTAATTGTAGATGATTTTGAAGCGGGCTATAAAGCCGCTAAATATTTGGTGGATACGGGTTGCAAGACCATTGCCGTAGTTACTCCGATGAAAAATACCCAAATTGGAAGATTGCGAATAGAAGGATATAAAAAAGCACTAAAAGAGAGAGACTTGCCGTTTGATGATACATTGATTTTATCCATTGGTAAAAAAGATGATCTAGAATTTTTGCTGTCTTTTATTTTAAATAGTAAAAAGATCGATGGTATAATGGCTTTAGATGAGATTACGGCAGTTAAAGTCATGAGTATTGCAAAGTCGAGAGGGTATCATGTGCCAAACGATATTGCTATTATCGGATTCACAAATGGGCAGCTCTCAAAATATGTTACTCCTGCATTAACAATTGTAAGTCAGCATGGAGCATACATTGGTGAAACTTGCGCCAATTTGCTTATTGATCGAATCGAGAATAAAAATGCGCCAAAACCTTTTGAAACCAAGGTTGTTAAAACTAGCTTGATCGTAAGGGATTCGACTAAAAAACAATAAAAGGTTTTGATAGATGTAGGATGGCGCTGAAAGAACTAAATAAAAACAAATTTCGCAGACAATAATAGGTCGCCCCAATATGGAATGATGAAAGATAAATAAAACCTTTTCCAAAGAGTAATTTCAAAAACCTTATGGATCTTTTGAAATTAAAACGGCTAAGTCTTCAAAACGGGTAAGTCTTCAAATACAACTCAGGGTATTGTATTCATAATCAAAATTAGATTAGTCGAGTAGAATGTAAAAAATGGATTTTGTTGTACGGATTGAAAAGTAAAAAGCCTCCGATTTTTCGGAGGCCCTGTTTTTACTATGTGATGGCACTAGGATTCGAACCTAGGACCGCCTGCTTAGAAGGCAGGTGCTCTATCCAGCTGAGCTATGCCACCTTATTTTAAAGGAGCGGCAAAGTTACTAAAAATTATGGATTTCGAAAGGAAAAATAAATGCCTCTGATTTGGGTACCTTATACCCCTCTTAATCTAGAAAAATAAGAACTTTTTTAACTAAATATCGCGAACTAAATAGTGCGGATTCAGATATTGAATACAAGCAGTTAAAGGCCTGTAAAGGTTTAATGAGTATTCTAGGAATCTGATGTTTTTTTTTTGGACTAAACAACAATTTAAGGGGGCAAAAGAACAATTGAGCGGTCTACATTTTGTAGGATAATTGATTTCTGACCAAAGTTTTCTGCACTTTAACGAAAATAACGGTAATTTAATGACACTTATAGAAACAAGTGTTAATTTCGATTTTAGAACACTATACCATAATTTAAAATGCCAAGTTTAGAAACCCTTTGGGACACTCTATCAGGTATCAATGCGCTTTGTTTTTTTGGATTTTTCCTCGCATTCTGTATCTCCGTTAGAACGTACCCCGTAATTATTTATTTAAGTAAGAAAAAAAACTTAATGGACAGCCCCGAAGATCGGAGTTCCCATAGTTTTAAAACCCCCACTCTCGGTGGCGTAGGTATTTTCATTACGTTTTCCGTTACCTTGATTTTGATGGGTATTTTCGCCGATTTATCGCAAAAAGACCTCATAAGACTACTTTCGATATTAGGAGGTGTAATTATTTTACTTTTCTTAGGAATCAAGGATGACTTAATTGAACTTTCTCCCAAGAAGAAGATGATGGGACAGCTGTTATCTTCCCTGATAGTTGTATTGATGACAGATGCCAAGCTCGAAGGATTGTTTGGCTTATTTGGCTTTGGTGAAATACCTTATTTTGTTTCGGTTGTTTTAACGATCCTAATTTTTATATTCGTCATCAATGCTTTTAATCTTATCGATGGCATTGATGGTTTAGCTGGCTCAGTAAGTGTTTTGGCAAGTACTGTTTTTGGCGTCTTCTTTGTTATGAACGGGGATATTCTCATGGCTTTGGTCTCTAGTATTATTGTCGGAGGGCTAATCGGGTTTTTACGATTTAACCTTTCGGAAGACCGAAAGCTGTTCATGGGCGATAGCGGCTCTATGTTTGTTGGCTTTCTCTTGGCGTACCAGGCGATCGGGTTTTTAGGCATGCATGAGGCAAGTGAACCTTCGTTCCTGGTGCCACATCCTTTAATACTGGTTTTAGCGGTCTTATTATATCCGCTTTTAGATACCTGCAGGGTTTTTGTTATACGCATATTGCAGGGTAAGAGCCCATTTAGTGCGGATAAAAAACACATTCACCATAGACTTATATATCTAGGGTTTTCACATAGGCAGGCCACTGCGATTATTGTTTTCACCAATCTTCTGATTACCGCGTCTACATTTTTAATGGGCGGTATGTATTTACATGTACAATTGTACATTGTAGCAATCGTATTTCCGATTGTAGTATTAACTCCATTTTTACTTGATTTAAGGCAGGGTAAGATTACCTTTGTCGGTCCCAGGTTGTTCAAATCGTAGTCCCTATTTTAGACGCAATATTAAATTAGATGGCGTGCGCCGTTTTATTACTTAAAATGGGCATTAATTTTTAGTGAATTTTATAAAGTGTCAAACCTAAAAACATTCTCGAAAAAATTAAAGAATCCTGAGGCTTTAAAGCTTTTTAGTGTATTGTTAGATCAGTTTTTTATGAGTCTGACCACGCTGATGGTTTCTATTGTATTGGCCCGTACCTATGACAAAGCCATTTATGCCGATATCGTACTATTATTTTCAATAAATATATTTGTACTTGGTTTCCAAAGTTCTATTATATCAAGGCCATATGCTATAAACTTGAACGATTTTAAGGAAGACAAAGGGTATTTTCATTTTAATCTTTTACTTAAGGTTTTGTTCACTTTTATTGTGGTTATTGTTTTTCCTGCTTTGTATTTGTTCTTGTTTAGGAATGGAGGAATGGGCAAAATGTGGTTGTACTTACTATATATTGTTTCGTATGGCAGTTACTTTTTTGTTCGGGAGATACTATTGAGCCAGCGCGCAACAAAACAAAATCTTGTATATGGCTTGTTGTGCTCTACTGGAATGATCGCTCTATTAATTGTTATTTATTTGAACAAGTTAGTGGTAATCGACATTTTTCTCATTTTTGCCTCCGCAGTTTATTTGACATTGGCACTGTTTTACTTTTTTACTTCTTTAGAAATTAGAAAGTTGCCTTTCTCCAAGTTTCGAACTTTTTTTTCAAAAAATTGGAAAGTAGGAAAGTGGATGTTAGGGTCTAATGTTTTCTTTTTTTTAAGCGCTAGTATCTACCCATGGATTTTGCTTCTTTGTGGTTTTAAATTAGAAATAGCTATACTTGGTGTTTTAATGAGTGTTGCGAATGTTATCAATCCTATACTAACCGCTCTGAGTTCATACCTGTTACCAGTGTTTGTGAAATACAGCGAAAATTTTACGAGCCTTAAAAAACTTGTTAATAATTGGACGAAGCTCTTTATTGCTTTTTCACTGCTGCTATTGTTCATAGGGGGGGTATTTGGCCAGGAAATAGTAGTGTTGTTGTTTGGGGGAAAATATGCGAACTTAGGACTCTTGGCCTTTTTTCCCTTTTTGGTCCAAGCCATAAATGTCATTTTTCAACCAATTAAAATAACGTTAAATGCGATTAAAAGGACTGATGTCAATTTTTGGATTTTAATACCAAGAAGTGCAGTATCACTACTATTGGGATACTTTTTAGTGACTAATTTCGGTCTAGAAGGTGTTTTCTACACAATGATTATAGAAAATATATTTTATCAGATATTGAATTTGATAATGTATCGAAGAATTGTAAAGGTTTAAATGGCTATCAAGTAGCATATATAATCGTTATGATAGTAAATGTTTAATTGTTGCATATGAAAGTGTACACATTGCTATGAAAAGGAATATTCCTAAAATATTAGTATTCACGTTTGTTACCTTCTTGGTTATGAACGTAATCACTTTCAATCCAAATCTTTTTTTGATTGGTAAGTGGGGAAAACTAATTGTTGCCTTATTGGGAATTCTTCTACTGGAAAAAGATTTTAAAGGGTTTGTTCTTTTCGTGCGAAAGAATATATTGATTGTTTTATTTTGGGGCCTCTGCTCCTTTTTTACATTGATTAAAATATTGAAAAATAATGTGGACACTGAGCTAATTCAAGCTAACTTTCTTTTTCTATTTTTCATCTATTTCTTCTATCTATTATCCAGGTCGTTTCAAAAAACATATAAAAACCCTTTGTATGAATTTTTTAAAGCCTTCGCCGATACTTTAAATGTTAATTTTGTTTTTTGGAGCCTAATTGTTCTTGCATTATCCTTAAATGTTTGGCATACACTTGAAGATAGAACAGGCTTGGGAATGTTTTATGATAGCTATGTCCAATTTGGTATTTTTTCGTGCGTGGCTGCTTTGGTTAACTTTATGATAGTAAAGTTTACCTCTGTGAAAAGCAATAAGATCTATTTTTCCTTTTTTATATTTTACATGATTCTCGTTGTTTTAACCAACTCTAGAAATGCACAGATTATAGTATTGTTGGCTGTTCTTCTCAGCCTTTTGCCCTATATGAAAAAAGTAGCTTTAAAATATGTTTATGCCGTTTTAACCGGTATTGTGATAATAGGTTTTTTCTATTTCTCCAACGAACTTTTGCTCGACGAAGATTTTTCTGAGATTACGACGGGTCGAAATTGGATCTGGTTTTATGTTTTAGAACATTATTCTACCAATTCTATTTTTCTAGGAGAAGGAATTTTTGGACTAAATAATTCAATATTGAATGAGAACATCACTTTCAATTATTATTTTCAAAGACTTGATTTTTTATATTTTCACTCCTCATTTATAGAGGCATTTGCAGCGGCAGGACTTATAGGCTTGGTTCTCTTTATCCTCTATATATTTAGATCATTACGAAATAAAAGAAAGCTGAGTATAACGATGATATTAATACCTATAACTATCGGAGGGTTGTTTGAGAGTTTTCTTATTCAACCTACTATACTTACATCATTTCTATTCTGGTACCTGATTGTGGATACAGATGTTGCCGGTAATGGAAGAAAGGCAACAAATTTTAATTCTTTTCAATGAGCAGATTGGCACCAATAATATTATTTACGTACAATCGCCTTACGGAAACACAGAGGACGATAGAAGCGCTATCTGGTAATTATTTAGCGAGTGAAAGTGAACTTTTTGTTTATTCGGATCAAGGTAAAAATGACCTCGATAAGGGTAAAGTAGAGCAAGTTCGTCAATACTTAAAAACAATAAAGGGCTTTAAAGAAGTGACTATTAATGAAGCTATAGAGAACAAAGGCCTTGCCAATTCCGTCATTTCTGGTGTTACCGAGGTTTTGGAAAATTATGAAAGCGTCATTGTTGTTGAAGATGATTTGGTGACATCAAAAAACTTTCTTGATTTTATGAACCAAGCGTTAGATTTTTATGCACAAGAAGAGGAAGTGATTTCAATTTCCGGGTATACCCTAAATCTACCAACTTTGAGTGAAATAGATAAAGACTATTATGTTGGTTTTCGGGCATCATCTTGGGGATGGGGTATGTGGGCTAATAAATGGCGTGCAATCGATTGGGAAGTAAAAGACTATGAGGAATTTCTTAAGGACTCGGATCAGCGAAGAAAATTTGCCTTAATAGCTAGTGATCTGCCCGGAATGTTAAAACACCAGATGACCGGTAAGATCGATTCCTGGGCAATACGACTGTCGTATCATCAATTTAGAAATCAAATGATATCCATCTTTCCAAAAGTCTCCAAATTAGTTAGTATTGGTTCTGATAAAAATGCAACTCATACAGTTGGGGTAACCAAATTTGATACCAAACTAGATTTGGGAGGGCAGCGTACATTTGATTTTGACAAGAGGCCACAAAAAAATGATAAAATATTAAGTGATTTTAAAGCGGTATTTTCAGTTAGACAGCGATTATGGGATAAACTACTTCGTTTAAAAGAATCCATGAAAAGATAATCTATGCTATTCAACTCTTGGCAATTCATTGTACTTTTTGCTTGTACGGCAGTGTTATACTTTAAGCTGCCGTATAGGTTTCGTATGCTTTTGTTATTTGTCAGTTCCTACATTTTTTATATGTATTGGAGGTGGGATTTTGCGGTTGTTATGCTTCTGGTTTCTATTGTTAACTACACGGCAGGGATTCATATTGGGAAAGAACCGAACAAAACGAAACGGAAAACCTATTTGTTAGTTGCCATAATTACATCTTTACTACCATTTTTATACTTTAAATACGCCAATTTTTTTCTAGAAAATATAAACATATTTTTAAGTGCGGTTGAGGTGAAAGAACCGTTTTCATATTTCGATTTAATTTTGCCGGTGGGAATTTCTTTTTTCACGTTCCAGGCGTTGAGCTATTCTCTTGATGTGTATTTCGGCAATACCAAAGTAGAGAAAGACTTTGTTAGGTTCGGAGCTTTTGTGGCTTTTTTCCCCCAGTTGGTCGCAGGTCCTATCGAACGCTCAAGTAACCTGCTAGGGCAATTGCGACAAAATCATAACTTTAGTCGGGAATACTTTTTACAGGGAGCGAAACTATTTGTTTGGGGCTTGTTTAAAAAAGTAGTAATCGCGGATCGTTTGGCATTGTACGTTGATAGAGTGTTCGAAACGCCTGAAGCATATTCTGGTCTTACACTTTTGATAGCGACCCTATTCTTTGCAGTACAGATTTATTGCGATTTTAGCGGATACTCGGATATGGCAATAGGTGCAGCTAGAATCTTAGGCTTTAAACTTATGCAAAACTTTAACCTGCCCTATTTTGCACTTTCTATTTCTGATTTCTGGAAGCGGTGGCACATTTCGCTTTCTTCTTGGTTTGGGGATTATCTTTATAAACCATTGGGAGGAAGCCGGGTTTCATATGGTAAATGGGTACGGAACATTTTAATCGTTTTCTTGGTGAGTGGTTTTTGGCATGGCGCCGCTTGGACTTTTATTATTTGGGGAGGCCTTCATGCCTGCTATTATTTCTTGGAAAATTGGGGTAATAAACTTTTAGAGAAATCGGGTTTGGAATGGGTTGGTAGCACAAGAGGTTACCGGTTTTATAAGATAGTTTCGGTTTTTATGTTGGTATGTTATGCCTGGATCTATTTTAGGGCCAATACACTGTCAGATGCTTTTTTGATTAGCAAGAAGATATTTACAGATTGGTCGCAAGGATGGTATTTCGGAGGTTCTACCGTTACCTTTGTATTATCCTGTTTTTTTATCGTTTTGTTGGTCATTGTTCAGCTGCTACAGAGAAAAGGGTACGCTTCGCTCTATTTTTCCAAATCCAAATTTCATCCGATTCTTGAATACGGTTGGCAGATAATCTTGCTATTGGGAATTTCTTTACTAGGCCTTTCATCCAATTCATTTATATATTTTCAATTCTAAAAACAATGTCCTCGAAAGATAACAACGAAACAAAAAAAATAACCAAGAGATCTTTCTTTTTTAGATTGATAGGGACGGTGCTTCTTTTTTTTCTCTTAGACTTCATTCTAAGCGCGTTTCTTTTGAGCGGACTCGAAAAGTACTATGGCCTGAATTCGAACTCGAAGGTCGCGTTAATTGGCCACTCTCATCTTATGTTAGGGATTGATAAAGAAAAACTAGAAAAAGAGTTGGGTGTTTCGGTTGCAAAATACACCCGTGAAGGGGTAAATGTTGCCGATCGAAAAGTGATGGTCGAACAGTTAATAAATTCGAATAAAAATGTTCAGACCATTATTTACGGGGTAGATGCCTGGTCATTTACCTCCGAAGGTTTAAGTGCGAATAGTTATGGGCAGTTTTATCCGTTTTTAAATTTAAGGACAATTGATGATTTTATAAAAAACAACGCTTCCTTTGCAGATTATTGGACAAAAAAAATTATAAGAACAACCAGGTTTGATGAAGTGCTATTAAGTAGTGCGGTTCGTGGCCATTTAGGAAAATGGACCAACTTAAAGTATGGAAACGTACATGTAGAAAATCTTAAGAGAGGCCTTAGAAATGATGAATACAGGAAAGTAGAGAACCGGCAGGAAAACATTGCTATTTTTAAAGAGACCATACGGTTGGCATTAAAAAATGATATGGAGGTAGTTCTTTTATACGTGCCCACAATTGATCTTTTAGAAAAAGTACAACAGGAAAGTTTCGACGAAGCCATCTCGATTTTCGAACAAATTGCAAAGGAAAAAGAGGGGGTTGAGTTTTTAAACTTACAAGATTCCTGGTCTCATGAATACGAATTGTTTTATGATCCGATTCACCTGAACCCTAAAGGGCAAAAGACGGTCACAGATTCTGTTGCGAAATATCTTCACTATAACCAAGGGTATTTGAAAAAGTGAAAATGAAAAAAATTCTATACATATTACATTTTCCACCCCCCACCCATGGCGCTGCAATGGTTGGCAAGTATATCATGGATAGCGAGCTGCTAAAGACTTCTTTTCAATCGAGATATATAAATCTAGGCACCTCAAGAACCATTGAGGAAATAGGTGATGGGGGAATCAAGAAGTTCATACGTTTTTTGGGATTGTTCGTGCGAATAATTAAGAATTTGATCACTTACAGACCCGATTTGGTTTATTTTACTCCCTCCGCAGTGCCAATAGGGTTTTATAAAGATTGTTTGTTAGCGGTTTTGGTAAAGTTGTTGGGAGGTCGTGTAGTTTATCATTTTCACAATAAGGGAGTGGCGCTTTACAAACATAAAAAACTCGAGAACTTTTTGTACAAGGTATTTTTTAAAAATGCCTCGGTAATCTTGTTGTCTAAATCACTTTTCGACGATGTAAAAGGGTACGTAGAACAGGATCGGGTGTTTTACTGTGCAAATGGCATTCCCGAATTGGCAACCGATTATTTTTATCGTTCGGAAAAGAAAGATTCTAAAGAGAAAGTAGAGTTGTTGTTTTTGTCGAACCTTATTAAGGCAAAGGGAGTAATGGTCTTACTTGAAGCATTGGCAATTCTAAAACAAGAAAGGTCTAATTTTAGGTGCAGTTTTGTTGGGGGCAGTGGTGATATTTCGGTAGATGAGCTAAGTCGTAAAATTCAAGAGCTCGATCTTCAGGATTTTGCTTTTTATTTAGGCGGAAAATACGAAGATGAAAAATACCAAACCTATGCCGATGCCGATATTTTTGTTTTCCCCACATACAATGAAACTTTTGGTTTGGTAAACCTTGAGGCGATGCAGTTTTCCCTTCCTGTCGTCTCTACCTATGAAGGTGGTATTCCAGATGTGGTGCTTGAAGGCGAAACCGGTTTTCTTGTCGAACCAAAAAAAGCAAAAGAACTGGCTGTGAAATTGAAAATGCTGATCGATAACGAGCCATTACGCGTATATATGGGAAATGCAGGTAAAGAGAGATATCAAAAAAAGTTTACATTGGTTGCTTTTGAGAAGAATATGAAACGAATTTTAGAACAATTGGCAGCTTAACCGAATTGTATAATTACAGTAAGATTTTTATTTTAAGAGAGAGCCCATGCAGTTAGATACGATCATAAAAGAAAATGTTTTTAAAGAAACCTTGGCCACCATTCAAATGCCTGGAAAGCCATGTGTAATCAACACCATAAATACACATTCTTATTGTGTAGCGAAAACCGATCCCGTTTTTGCAAAGGCTTTGAAAGAAGCGAACGTGCTTCTTCCAGATGGCTTTGGAATCGTCCTGGCATGTAGAATTTTGTTTGGCAGTAAAATTCAAAAAATTGCGGGTGCCGATATACATGATTATTTGCTAAGATTAGCAGAGAAAGAAAGTAAAAGTGTCTTTTATCTTGGCGCTTCTGAAAGTACCTTAAAACTTATAGAAAAACGAGTATCGGCTGAGTTTCCAAGCGTGCGAGTGGGAAGTTTTTCCCCGCCGTTCAAAAGCGAATTCTCTGAGGAAGATAGCGCCGAAATGATAGATAGGATAAATAAATTCAATGCAGATTACGTTTTTGTAGGCATGACCGCTCCAAAGCAAGAAAAATGGGTGTACGATCATTCAAGTAGGATTAACACTCAAATAATAACGCAAATAGGCGCCGTGTTCGATTTCTATGCCGGTACCGTGAAAAGGCCGGGGGCTTTTTGGATAAATTTAGGTTTGGAATGGTTCATAAGATTGCTGCGAAGTCCAAAAAGACTCATGCGAAGAAATCTTGTTTCAACACCAAAGTTCCTATTTGAACTAATGAGTTTGAAATTATTTAAACGAGGTGTTTTATAGATTTTACGGACGTTAAGAATACAATATGAAAGAATCAAAATATATAAACGAGCATTACGAAGAAGAATCATTGGTTATAAAAGATGTTATAATTAGGTACTTGCAGTATTGGCCTTGGTTTATTTGTACAGTTATATTGGCATTGTTCATGGGATATCTCTACGTCAGGTATGCCCCTGTAAAATATGCCTCAATTGCCAAGATAAAGATTGTGGATGATGAGAAAGAACTCGATATTTCTGCAGACCCTTTGGCCGCTTTGGGCGGGGGTGCCAAGATCAATCTAGACAATGAAATCGAAGTAATAAAGTCGTATCGACTTTTAAGTCAGGTCGTCGATGATTTAAAACTAGATGTTATTTATAAAGAAATCGGTCAAGTAAAATCCACTGAAATGTGGAACGCCCCCTTTGAGGTATTTAAGAACATACCTGAAGACAGTATAAAGAATTCGTTAGAGTTTCGAATAAAGTTATCAGAGGAGGGTTTTCACGTTATTGACGATCAAGATAACGAATACAACGTTCCTTATTCAGAGGCTGGGAACGAAATAGGGGGATTGCCTTTTAAAATCGAATTAAATCCAAACGCAGAGTTGGCTCTTTTTGAAGACTTTAATTTTGGTCTGGTACTCATAAAAAGGAAAGAGGCATTTCAAAGACTTTCGAAAGCATTGACAGTACAGCCCACAAACAAGAAAAGTGAGATCTTATCGCTCTCAATTATTGGTGAAAGTTTTGAAAAAAGTGAGGCCGTAGTCAATGCAATTGTTACCAAATTTGATGAAGATGGCATTTTAGACAGGCAGTTGGTATCTAAACGAACCTTGGATTTTATTGATGAACGCTTTGTGTTTTTATCGAGAGAGCTAGACTCTATCGAATTTGGAAAACAGGATTTTAAAAAGAATAATAACTTATCGTACATAGAAGAAGATGCTACAATAGCACTTCAACAGAAATCGGAAAATGAACAGGAAGTTTTTAATCTGGAAACCCAAGTTTCGATTTCAAAACTTCTTGGTAATACCATTACGAAAGAGGCAAACTACAGACTTCTTCCGTCCGATATTGGCCTTGAGAATAATAGTATCAATAATCTGGTGGCCAATTATAATACCTTGGTTTTAGAGCGTGAAAAAATAAAAACAAGTGTAGGGGAGAGTCACCCTACCTTGCTGGCTTTGAATAACCAATTGGAGCGGGCAAAGCAGAATATTTTAAATACCGTTAAAGTATACCGTACACAATTGCAAATGACCTTGGGTCAAAGAAGAAAAGAACAAAACAGGGCCAGTTCTTCTTTTTCGCGGCTCCCCGAAAAAGAAAAGATCTTAAGGTCTATAGAACGTCAGCAAAGTATAAAGGAAAACCTCTTTTTGCTCCTATTGCAAAAAAGAGAAGAGGCGGCAATATCATTTGCCGTGACCGCACCGAGTATAAAAGTGGTCGATTATGGTTTGACAAATAGCAAACCGGTTTCGCCTAAAAAATCATTGGTTTACCCCATTGCATTGGGGATGGGGCTTCTATTGCCTTTCGTAATTCTATTTATTCGATTTCAATTGGATACTAAAATTTACGACCGCACCGCCATTGAAAAGTTAAATCCGGAAATTCCAATTTTGGCTGAAATACCATTTATTGAAGACGTTAAGTTGATGCAACGCGATGATCGATCCATACTGGGAGAATCATTTCGAATTTTGAGCACGAACATTAATTACTTACTCCCTCAAAAAGAGACGAATTCTAAGGTTATTTATGTGACATCAACGGTTAAGAACGAAGGTAAAACACTGATGTCCTTAAACCTGTCATTGGCATATGCGAGCCTGAAAAAGAAGACGTTACTCATAGGAGCTGATTTGCGAAACCCACAACTACACTCATATTTAGATGAGGATAAGAACGCTATTGGTCTTTCAGATTTTTTAAGCAATGAATCGGTAAAATTCGAAGACTGTATTTCGAGCTTTAATGACGATTCCTATCATAAAGTATGCTATAGTGGCCATATACCGCCAAACGCCTCACAATTACTTTCAAATGAGGCATTTACTAAATTTATTGAGATGGCCAAAAGCGAGTTCGATTACATTATTGTAGATACCGCGCCTACTTTATTGGTGACAGATACCCTTTTAATTGCGGATCATGCAGACCTTACATTGTTTATTACCAGGGCCGGGTTTACAGAGACAAGACTGCTTGAGTTTTCAAAAGAACTTAATAAGACCAAAAGGCTGAAAAACATGGCCTATGTTGTAAACAGTGTTGATCATGGTAAGTTTAAGGGGTATAACTATGGCTATGGTTATGGTTATGGTGAAGAAATTAAAAAGGGCGTATGGTATGAAGAAGCGTTTCGACAAGCCGGTCTTGGATGGGAAAAAGCAAAGAAATATTTTAAACTTTTAAGAAGGAACAATTCATAATAGATTGGGCAGTTATTAGGTGATCGGCCCATAGTTTTTCATAATGTATTTATAACGCCGTAGCTCGATGCTTTTTTAATAGCCCCTGATTTTTGTTTGTTCTTTGTACTGCCAATCTAACAATCATGGCTAGTGCCGTTTAGTAGTAAGTCGGTTTGGTACCCCTATAAAACTACGATTACTTTATGAAATACGCTTTTCCTCTCACTAACTTGATCTCTTCGAATAAGTATCTGATGAGGAGTTACTCTTTTTTGGGTGGGATAATGACAACCTCTTTTAGCAGATGCAAAGGAAATATAGCCCGTTCGAAATACCAAATCAAAAGCTTCTTTCGTAAAGTCGGTATATTTGCCTAAATGTTGTGCACCTCTCCACAATAATTTGTCAAGATTTGTTTCGGCCCAAGGAGAGATCTTGTTCAATTTCTTGCAAACCCATCAAACGCATGTTACGATGTTCCATTGAGTCAGAGCCTATTTCATGTCCTTGCTTTAAAACTAGTTCAATGTCCTTCCAATACATAACTCAAAAATAGGGAAGCCTTCAAATGGGCGGCATATTGAGCCTTCGCTCGTAGCACTTTCTCACCTGCTCGATCGATTTGGTACGCCGTTTCAGAATGGATTATGAAAGTATGATGCCCAGTCAACCTTTTTACAAAAAGTTCAAATTCAGAATGGATTATGAAAGTATGATGCTCAGTCAACCTTTTTACAAAAAGAGACCTTTGCAAAATCTTCCTTTGCTTTTTCTGTTGGTCCGTTTTTTGATTTTTCACTTCCCTTTGGGAGATTGTTTTGCCCTTTCAGTGCGATTCTTGACAAGTTTCCATCATACAAAGGAGGTTGCCCCCCTTTTTT
>CALLVX010000091.1 GCA_938010765.1 uncultured Flavobacteriaceae bacterium
TTCACCACACTACGGGAAGGAAACAACGCATATATCTGTCTGGCCGACGACCCGGCAAAAGAAGGTTTTTCAACAGCGGCCTATCATGCAGACCTAGATGCTTTTATGGCGAGGGGCAGAACATTAAAATCGGAGGGCAAAGAAGGACAGGAAATTTTCGATATGCGAGAAAAGGAAGTAAAAGCAGGCACCTTGAAAATGCCCGATAAGGCGACACTATGCGTGTTTAATGGCACAGTAGACCCGGATACCAAGGAAATCAAAGACCCCTATGTACGCTACGTTTTTTACGTGCCGTTCGCAACTGGGGAATCTACCGGGTTACCGACCACTGCGACACCACCGGGCCATGCATGGCTTATGGATGCCGGTACCCACCGCGCCCACATTATGATTACACCACCAAAAGAATAAGGTAGGCGTACAAACCGGATTTTCTTCTTGTAATCTATGAAAAATATCATCTTTACCAATCCACATCGAAAAAAGCATTTCGATTTTTTCAATGGGATGAACCATCCGCATTTCAATATTTCGGCAAATGTAGAAATCACTGGCCTGTTACCCTATTTGAAATCAAGAAAGCTTCCTATTACCCCAAGCATTGTATACCTGATTGCAAGGGCCGCGAACGAGATTCCTGAATTCCGTTGGCGTATTCGGGGCCAAGAAGTGGTTGAACATGAGACCGTACGTCCCTCATTTACAGTCCCTACAGAGGAAGCAACGGTTTTCAGCTTTTGTACCGTACCTTATCATACGCAGTCAGCTCATTTCATTAAAAGTGCCGTAGCGCAAATGGAGGCAATGCACAAAAGCCCCTCATGTGAGGATGAAGAAGGTATGGATGACTATCTCTTTTTATCTGCATTCCCCTGGGTGAGTTTTACCGGTATGCAACATGCAATGCACTATCATCCCGGGGACAGTGTTCCCCGAATCAGTTGGGGGAAATTTTTTGATCAGCAAGACAAAACCTTTATGCCGGTGTCCGTACAGGCACATCATGCCGTGGTCGACGGTAGTCATATGGGACGCTACTTCGAACTCCTAGAGGAAATGACAAAATGCCCAGATGATTTTTTAAAATAAGCACAACACCAAGGCATTTATTTCCGTATTTTTAAAGGATACCCTAAAAACCATCCATGAAAAATAAACTACTTCCCACTTCCATTCCTTTATTCTTGTTTCTACTTGTATTCGCCTTGAATTTCACCCTCGTACGTGCACAAGAGGTATCATTCATATATGGTGACGCATTACCCGATGCGCCGGAATTAGCACCTCGCGCAAACTATTCCGTAGGCGCACGTACGATGAACTTGGTTCACAAGGACCAGCCAGATGTGTTGAATTTTAAAGATGGCAAAGATCCTTTGTACGATCGCCCTATAACCGTTGAAATTTGGTACCCCGCACAACTAAAAGCGAATGAAGAGACCCTTATTGATTATGAAGAAGTCATGGGCACTGCCGGTGATACACTGCGCCCTCTCATCCCTTTTACCTTTAAAGGGCGGGCAAAACGAGATGCCGTTCCTGTAAAAACCGATGGTGCCTTTCCCCTGGTGGTCGTTTCCCACGGCTATGTCGGTTCTCGTTATTTGATGACCTACCTTACGGAAAATTTGGCCTCCAAAGGGTATGTAGTCGTCGCAATTGACCATACAGATTCTACCTTTAAAGATGCCAATGCCTTTCAAAGTACCCTACTCAACCGTAGTAAGGACATCCGTTTTGTTTTAAATCAAATGGCGGATATAAAAAAAACCGTACCTATGGACCCATTGGCCAATTTGATCGATGCCGAAAACACGGCAATAATAGGCTATTCGATGGGAGGTTATGGTGTTCTAAATGTCGCCGGAGCTGGTTACAGTGATGGCCTTGGCAGTTTCTTTGTCGGAATGACCGGAGGAAGCAAGACAATATCTGTACATCTGGCCAGTAATCCGGAATATCAGGCGCAAAAAGACCCAAGAATCAAGGCGGTTGTTGCCTTCGCCCCTTGGGGAATGGAACGAGGTGTATGGGATGCCGAAGGCTTAAAGGGGCTTAAGACTCCTACTTTTTTGGTTGCGGGAAGTCAAGATGATATCTCGGGATATGAAAAAGGAATCAAAGCAATTTACGAGGGTACGGTCAACGCGGACCGCTACTTACTCACCTATAAAAACGCACGGCACAATGTAGCACCGAATCCACCTCCTGCTGCCTCTTTACAGCCCGGACTTCATATTGATGAGTATTATCGCTATGCCGAACCTTCTTGGGATGAGCGAAGAATCAATAACATCAATCAACACTTTGTGACCGCTTTTTTAGGTACTTACTTAAAAACGAAAGACTATACTAACTATCTCGCAATCCCGGAGAATTCCAATGAGAAAGATTGGCCCGGCTTTAAGCCAAGGTCTTCCACCGGTATGGAATTATTACATGCCGCACCTGCCAACTAAGCGAACTTGACTTATGCAGCCAAAAACATTTATAAAGACCCTTTCCTCCATTCATTTTTCATTACTAGCCGGGCTTTTAGGCTTTGCCGCCTTCGCATACTGGCAACAAGACGGTTTTGTAGCAGGTATCGACAGAGAAGATATTTTTATTTATATCGTTCCCATTTTTGCCGCAATCGGTTATTTCCTTGGAAAAACCCTGTATCAAAAAAGCATACAGAAAATTGCAAAAGAGGAATCAATAGTATCTAAATTAGGAAAATACCAAACTGCATCCATCATAAAATATGCGCTTATAGAAGGGCCTGCACTTATTGCTTTGGTAGGGTATTTTCTAAAGGGAAATGCAATGCATTTGGTCATCGCCCTGTTCTTGATCCTGTATTTATTTACACAAAGGCCCACCAAACATAAACTAACCACCGAATTACAACTCTCGGTGGCAGAAAAGGAAGCTTTGTGAACTAACGGTCGAACATCCTATCTGTATTTTGAAGGAGGCCGAATTATTCAAATACGAAACAGCTAGCGGCCATTTGCGCATCAAAGAAAGGCACTTAAATAGAAAAACTATACACAAATGAAAAAAGTAAAATCAGCCATTTTATCATTTTTATTGGGAGCAGGTATCATTGGTAGCGCCTATGCCCAAGACTGGGCTAACCTAAAGGAATTTCAAAAACAAAATGCCGAATTAGAAATAGGCAAGGAAGGAGAAGATCGCGTTGTTTTTATGGGCAATTCTATCACCATCGGGTGGCTCCGTTCCAGGCCCACATTTTGGGAAGGGAAACCCTATGTGAACAGAGGAATTAGCGGCCAAACAACCCCTCAAATGCTGTTGCGATTTCGGCAAGATGTTATTGCGCTTCATCCAAGAGTGGTCGTAATTTTAGCAGGAACGAATGACATCGCTGGCAATACCGGCCCTACTACTTTAGAAATGATTGTTGACAATATCAAATCAATGGCAGAACTGGCGCATGCAAATGGTATTAAGGTAATTGTGTCCTCTACCCTACCGGCGTACGACTACCCCTGGAAACCTGGTATGGAGCCTGCCGAGAAAATCGTTTCTTTAAACAAAATGTTAAAGACCTATGCTTCCGAAAAAAACCATGTCTATCTCGATTATTTTACCGCCATGGTCGATGAACGCAATGGGCTACCGCCAAAATATGCTGCAGACGAGGTACACCCCACCGAAGAAGGGTATCGCGTAATGGAACCTTTGGTAGAAGCCGCCATTGCCAAAGCATTGGAATAGGGTTCATTTATTCCTATCTTCGATTAATAATTTATTCGATCGCCACTGCATGTTAGAAAAATCTAAAAACAGTTTTGACGAACGCTACGATACCATTATAATAGGTTCGGGCGCGGGAGGTTTGGCCGCGGCCATATGTTTGGCCCGTGAAGGGCAAAAGGTATTGGTACTTGAACAACATGATGTTCCCGGTGGTTGGTGTCATAGTTTTTATCTTAAGGGGCATCGTTTTACGCCCGGGGTTCACTACGTTGGGCTTTTAGGAGAAGGGGAAGCCACGAATGACCTCTACAGAGGCTTGGGCATTGCCAACGAACTCGTTTTCTTTCGAATGAATCCCGATGCCTATGAGCATGTACGGGTCGGGGATGTTCAATTTGATTTTCCTGCCAATTTTGATCAGTTAATCACAAGACTTTCGGAGCGATTCCCGAAAGAGAAAAATCAAATACACAAGTATTTGAACTTGACTCGTAAAGTAAGCGAGGAATTATATTCCCTGCCCTATATCAAAGGTTTTTGGCAAAAACTAACACTCCCCTACAGAACCCGGCATTTTGGTAAATATGGACTTTTTAACGTACGCCGGGTTATCAACTGGCACATTAAAGATCCTTTGTTAAAGAATATTTTAAATATACAGTGCGGTGATCACGGGGTGCAACCAAGAAAAGCCGCTTTTGTACTTCATAGCGCTTTGATGTACCATTACTTTCAAGGGGGCTATTACCCCATGGGTGGCGGTGGCGCTTTAATCAAGGCGATGACAAACGCCATTAAAAACCACGGCAGCGAAGTACGCACCAGCACCGCGGTATCCAAAATATTATTAGAGGGAACAACGCAGAAAAAAGCGGTCGGCGTACAACTGGAAAATGGCTCAAAGCTCTATGCGGATCGCATTATATCCAATGCAGATGTCGGTATTACGTATAACAACTTAGTCGGTAGGGAACACCTCAGTGAAAAGTTGCAAAAAAAGTTGCAAAAGACCAAGTACTCCTGTACCTCGTTAATGCTATTCTTAACAGTAAACATGGATGTTCGGAAAGCGGGCTTGGATTCTGGAAATATCTGGATGATGCCCAATCGCGATGCCGATGATTTTTATGACGAAATCATGAGCGCAGATATTGCGGAGGGAGAAGCTTTTGAAGGCATGTTCGTTAGCTGTACAACCTTAAAAGACCCCGCCAGTTTTGACGGCAAACACCATACGATAGAAGCGATTACCTTTATCGACTACAAAGGCTTTGAAAAATATAAAGATGAGGCGACGCAACGTTCGCAGGAGTATCTCGATTTCAAGGAAAAGCTTACCGAAAAAATGTTGAACGGCCTGGAAAAAGCGGTTCCGGGAATTCGGAATCATATCGTACACCAAGAACTGGGAACACCTATAACCAATGAATATTATATCAATACCACAGATGGCAACGTCTACGGCACCGAAAAAAGCCTAAAGCATATTGGACCGTTTGCGTTTCGTTCTAAAAGTGAAATTGAAAACCTATACCTCTGCGGCGCCAGCATACTCTCTCACGGGGTAGCTGGGGCCTCCCATTCTGGTGTGGATACTGCAGCAACTATTCTAGGATGTGCCCCAGACGATCTTAAAAAACCACAAGAAGACCAACACTTGCGTATTTATGAGGCAGAAGACCCATCAGATTATCCCGAATGGATGTTGAAAAAGATGGATGTTAAAAAAGCCCGAGTGACTGCAAAAGATAAAGAATCAGTAGTTTCACAAACCAGCTCTTAGTCTTACCCAACAAAATTTGTAAGCGTACCGATACGGTCGATGCTAATTCGTACTTCGTCCCCTACCTGAAGACTAAAATCGTCCGGGGGAACAATTCCCGTTCCCGTCATTAGAAAGCAGCCCTTGGGGAACTTACATTCCCGGAATAAAAACGCGGCCAGTTCACTATGTTTTCGCTTCATCTGGTCGATACAAATACTTCCGGAAAAAACACTATTTCCTCTCCTTAAGATATCCAAAGAAATCACTGTGTCCTTGGCGATGGTTTTTTTAGGAACATAGATACAGGGGCCAAGGCCTGCGCAACCTTCATAGGTTTTTGCTTGCGGGAGGTATAAGGGGTTTTCGCCTTCAATACTTCTAGAGCTCATGTCGTTACCAATCGTATAGCCTTCGATAGTCCCTTCTGCACAAATGAAAAGTGTAAGTTCGGGCTCGGGTACATCCCAATGGGAGTCTTTCCGTATTCGTACGGTTCCTCTATCGCCAACTGTTCTTTGTGCATTCGCCTTAAAGAAGAGTTCGGGGCGTTCAGCCTCGTAGACCTTATCATAAAAACTACCGCCACCTGCTTTTTTCGATTCTTCCATACGCGCTTGCTTGCTGCGCATATAGGTGACCCCGGATGCCCATATTTCTTGATTTTCGATGGGGGCTTCGATACAATCAATTACGCTATGATCTTCTGTCATAGGCAAACCCTCTATTTCTTTCAACAGGAATTCGTATAAATTTATTCGATTTATAAATTCATCCCAATCGGTTCCCTTCTTAAAATAGAATTTATTCTCGTTGTGTATAACAAGTCCGTCGGCCGTTTTATATACTTGCATAGTTCATTTTTGTTTAGAAGCGTACTACCTTAAATATAAGTTTTTTAAAAAGATCAAGTGCCTTCTAAAATGCAATTACTTTTTGAATCAATATTGTTTTATCTTGGGGCCAGGAAACTTAAAGAAGTAACTAAATGTTCGAAATTGAAGGTAAAGTAGCCATTATTACGGGAGCTAGCGGCACCTTGGCGGGAAGCATCGCAGAGAGCCTTGCCACCGCAGGCGTTCGCTTGGCATTGCTCTCTCGCAGTGTCGAAACCATTAAACCACTTCAAGAGAAACTCCTTCACCTGGGAAGAACGGCTAATTGCTATGAAGTTGATATTCTTTCCAAAGATTCTTTGATCCATGTTCGAAACGAAATTAAAACTGATTTTGGAAAAATAGATATCTTATTGAACATTGCCGGCGGGAACCTTCCCGGGGCCACAATTGCGCCCGATAAGACCGTTTTCGATATGTCTTTACGTGATTTCACCAAAGTAGTGGATCTAAACCTCAACGGTACCGTACTTCCTTCAATGGTGTTTGGAGAGCTAATGGCCGAACAAAAAAAAGGAATCATTATCAACTACTCGTCCATGGCGGTTGCCAGGACCATTACCCGAATTGCAGGCTATTCGGCCTCCAAGGCGGCCATGGAGAATTTTACACGGTGGATGGCCGTGGAAATGGCCGTTAAATTTGGAGATGGTATTCGAGTAAATGCGATTGCTCCCGGTTTTTTTATCGGAAAACAAAATAAAGATTTGCTCACAAATGCAGATGGTTCGTATACCAAACGTGGAACGACCATTATCCAAAACACACCTATGGGTCGTTTTGGCAATGCCGATGAGTTGAACGGTGCCATACATTTCCTATGTAGCGAAGCCGCCAGTTTTATTACTGGAATCGTATTACCAATCGACGGAGGCTTTGGTGCTTTTAGTGGTGTATGACCTTAAAAATAGTATTTCAACAAAAAATAATTGTATGTCCGTAAACACCCCTAATTTCAATATAATTTCGTATATTTAGTCGCTCCTTACGATTATATTAACTAATTGATAATCAATGTTGTATTTGCTATAAAACCTTGTTTTCGGTGCGCGGAAATTGCAAGGAAAGTGTTAACTTGATGTATAAACCTTGCAAAATATGATAGGAAAAGGCC
>CALLVX010000092.1 GCA_938010765.1 uncultured Flavobacteriaceae bacterium
ATTTTGGCTGCCGTAGGAGCAATTGGTTTTACTTTTTCAAAGGATCCCTGTACAAGTTCGATAGTGGTCTGTTCCATAATAAACGTAAATTTTAAGATTGGACAAATAGGTATTTAAAAACTAAGTATTACTACTTAATGAGGAAACAAATATAGGGGGTCGGCTACGTACTGCTCATGGTTTATCGTAGCAACTAAAATCTTTTTATACAGGGAAATACCTGTGAATAAACAGGTTTTAACAATTTGGATATCGAAAGTTGGGGAAGAGAGATAGGGTAATTCGTTCAAGCCCAGAAGGGGAAGCTACGTACTGCAGGGTGCTAGCTGTCAAGGTAGAAGTTGTGCTCTGAAATTTCTTTTTTGAGAAGGTCAAGATGTACGATGCCAATACGTTTGCCCTTTGTGGTGATAAGGTGTTCTTTTTTTAGGGCAGATAGCACCCGAATAACCTGTTCTTCGGTAGTTCCTGCATAGTCAGCATATTCTCGTCGGCTTAAAACAAGCGCAATAAAACCGTTATTTTGTCCGAATTTACGATTCACATAGAGCAAGGTGTCAATGATTCTTTCACGAACCGTCATTTGGGAAAGCGACTTTACCTTGACCTCGCTTTTATTTAGCTCATTGGCATAGAAAAGCATCAGGCCATACGTGAAAGTTGGATCGGTATGCAATACTTCTTGAAGAATATCTTTTGAAAAGTAGCATAGCAATGAATCTTCTAAGGCGATTGCTCCGATAGGGTATGATTCTTCGGTGCCAAAACCGCGATGACCAATAATCTCGCCTTCTTTGGCGAAACGTACGATTTGTTCTTTGCCGTGCAGGCCTGTTCGTAGTACTTTTACGGTGCCTTTAAGTAAAAAAAAGAGGCCTGTAACCGGGGCACCCTCCATTATAAATTGTTGCCCTTTTTTGCAACGTATTTCTTTGCGGTGTTTTGTAAAGGTGTTGACCGCTGCTGAATTGAGATTCTTTTTGATCAAACACCTTGCATTCGAACAAGTACCGCATGCGGTAGTGATCAAGGAGGTATCCTTTTGTTCTATTAAGGCGTTATGTTGGTAAGAAGGTAGCACGGATAGTAGTTGGTTTATTTGTTAAAGGCTATTTGAGGCGTTACCGGTTTTATGCTTGCTTGCCTTGAAGCATGTTCTTCGGTAGGTGAAAATTTAATGGTTAAGGAGGCTATTGCTGCCAACACAACAAAAAGGCCAATTGCAAAGTAGCCTCCTGAAACGGCACTTGCAGCTGCGGCCGATTGGGCGGTTTTCATCGCTTCTTCTCCCAGTAGGGCATTATTGGCCAGAGCATTGGTCTCGGCGACCGCCGCCTGCGATTTTAAAAGTATGGCGGCCAAGAAAGCACCGACATTGCCACCGGCGCCTACGATTCCTGAAATGGAACCAATAGCTTTTTTATTGATAAATGGAACCACGGAAAAAGTAGCGCCTTCGGCCATTTGAACCGAAAGGCTAAAGGCAATAAGAAATAGAATTCCAACACCAATACTGGTCGTTGTAGAAAAGATAGAGAGCATGGCCCCTTCCACTGAGAGAATCAAAGCTAGAAATAGCACTCGACCCCTGAGCCCTTTTAACCTTCCAAAACGGTCTCCGAAAAAGCCGCCAAGGGTTCTCGCAAAAATATTCATGAGCGCAAAAGAAAGTACGAGGTTTCCTGCCATGGAACGATCTAGGCCGAATGTATTTTGTAAATAGTCGTCCATGGTACCGTAAACGGTCAGTTCCATCCCGAAAGAAGCCGCATACACCAGAAACAAAACCCAAACACGATAGTCTTTTAGCACCGTATTGAAAGCCACTTCGTCTTTCTTAAGCGTGGGCATTTTCCCCAATTTCTTTAATTCCGAGAAGTTGCCCTCTGGAGTGTCCTGGGTGAAAAAATAGTACACAAGTCCCATGAGCATTGCTACAATACCTGCTATGACCATAGAATAGCGCCAGGCAACCTCATCGGCTACCCCGAAACTAACGACCGCTGCTGCGATCAATGGCATGCCCAAACGATTGGCGCCCCCTCCTAAATTTCCCCATCCGGCAGAGGTTGCATTGGCGGTGCCGACAATGTTCGGCGCAAACATAATGGAGGTATGAAACTGGGTTATCACAAAAGATGCCCCAATAAACCCAATGAACAGCCTACATATTAGGAATTGTATCGGTGTTTGTACAAATCCGATCAGAATTACAGGAATGGCCCCAAAAATCAACAAATAGGTATAACAGAGTCGAGGCCCATATCGATCACATAATTTTCCGATCAACAAACGCGCAAACACGGTTCCTGTGACCGCGAGTATAATAGAATTCCATTTTTGAGCTGGACTAAGGCCTAGGTCTTTTACCACATCGGGCATAAAGGGTACAATGCCGAACCAAGCAAAAAAACAGATAAAGAAAGCAATGGAAGTAATCCAGAACGTTCGTATGGGCAGGCTTTTTAAGTCGTATAATTTCAAAGAGGTCGCCTTTTGAGCGCTTGTATTTTTCATAAGTTTTTGCTTCGATGGGGCTAAAATAAGTATTTATATACGTATATATACTTAGTATTTAGGAAAAACATCGAATTCAACCTTATTTTTACGGAATCATAAGTTGAAGCAGGAAAAACCGAAGATTTAAAAAAAAGAGGATTTCTTTTTTAGGGATTCTATTTTCCAAAAAAGAAAGGGTATAGGCATTTTTCTATAAGGTTACGGTTCGGATTTGGAAAATGAATGTTGCCTTGACCTACAAAGTGGAATAAACAACCCGCTGTACTTCCTCTTCAAAAAAGGCCGGGTGTTCCGCCACTACATTCCCAATTACAATAATCCCGGGTTGGGTCGAATCTAAGGTGTCGGCGATGTCGGGAATAGCTCCCAAGGTCGTGATCGTACATGATTCATTTGCCTTGGTGCCGTTTTGAATAAGGGCAATGGGCATCATAGAACCTCTATACTTGCTGACCTCTTGAGCAATCTGCCGTAATTTTCGAACCCCCATTAAAATAACCATGGTAGTAGCCGAACGGGCGGCATGTTGTAGGTCTTCTGAAAAGGAACCATCCCTTTTGGTGGCCGTCATTACCCAAAAACTACTGCTAATGCCACGACTTGTCATGGGAATGCCTTGGTTCGAGGGGACTGCCAGGGCGCTCGAAACCCCTGGAACAACAAGAACGGGAATACCAAAAGATTCCACATAGGAGATTTCTTCGGTCGCCCTTCCAAAAACAAATGGGTCTCCGCCTTTTAGACGAACCACTGCCCCATATTGAAAGGCAGTTTCTACCAACAATCGATTAATGTCATCTTGTTTGAGTGAATGTTCACTACAGCGTTTCCCTACGTATACTTTCTTTACAGAGGCGCTTAACTGTTCAAGTAGTTCTTCACTCACCAAGGCATCGTACAGTACCGCATTACATTCCTGCAATGCCCGTAAACCTCTTATAGTAATAAGGTCTGGACTTCCAGGTCCTGCGCCTACCAAGGTGACTTTAGGGGCTAATGCTGCTTCCATAATTACAATTGTTAGGGGGGGTATTTTACCAAATCAACAACAAGAATACGTAATTATTTCGATATAATTACCATTAAAATACGTATTAATACGTATTATTGCTTCATAGAACTAATCTGAGATTATGAAAACGATCGTTGTCGTAGGAAATGGAATGGTGGGGTATAAATTTTGCGAAAAGTTTGTGGCCCAGGCAAATAAGGATTCGTATCAACTTGTTGTATTTGGGGAGGAACCCAGGGTGGCCTATGATCGGGTACATTTAAGTGAGTACTTTGAAGATGGCGATGCGGAGCGTTTATCATTGGCCCCTAAAACCTGGTATTCGGATCATGGGATTCAGTTGCACATTGATGAGCGAGTCACCGAAATAAACCGAAATGCCAAAACAATCGGGACTTCAAAAGGAACTCAATATGCCTACGATACTTTGGTGATGGCCACAGGGTCGGCACCTTTCGTACCGCCTATAAGAGGTGTTGAAAAAAAAGGAGTCTTCGTTTATAGAACGATCGAAGACCTGGAAGAAACCCTAATCTATGCCGAAAAGATCAAAGGTGGGAAGGCGGCCATATTAGGGGGCGGACTTTTAGGGCTCGAAGCTGCCAAGGCAGTTATGGATATGGGGCTGGAACCCCATGTCGTGGAATTTGCACCAAAGCTTATGCCGCGGCAATTAGATACGAGAAGTAGTAAGGTACTGCAGGGGAAACTAGAGTCGATGGGGATCAACATACACCTTAGTAAGGCAACCAATCAAATTTTGGGGAATGGCTGTATCACTGGAATGGAGTTCGGGGAAGATGACATACTCGATGTGGATATGTTGGTAGTATCTGCTGGGATTCGCCCTAGAGACGAACTGGGAAAAAGCTGTGGTCTTGAAATGGGTACCCGTGGCGGTATTGTGGTGAATAATCAAATGCGGACTTCGGACCCCCATATTTTGGCAATCGGGGAAGTGGCGTTGTACAATCAAATGATATACGGTCTGGTAGCTCCAGGGTATGAGATGGCGCAGGTCGCCGTAGACCAAATCATAGGGGAAACGGGTACGCGAATGGCCGCTGAAATAGATATGTCGACCAAGTTAAAACTGATAGGCGTAGATGTAGCCAGCTTTGGAACCCCTTTCATGCCCGCAGAAAGAGGACATTCGATTATTTTCGAAAATAAGACCGAAAGTCTGTACAAAAGAATCAATGTAACCCACGATGGGAAAAAGTTACTAGGGGGTATTTTGGTAGGGGATGCCAGCGACTATAATATGTTACTGCAGTTGTATCAAAATGAAATGCCATTACCCGAAAATCCTGAAGATCTTATTTTAGGTAGCCGGGCGGGAGGAGCCAGTGCTTTTGGAAGTGCTATGGATCTACCCGATACTGCGGTTGTTTGTTCCTGTGAGGCTGTAACCAAAGGTGCTATCTGTTGTTCCGTGCTAGAGGATGGGAACGAAAGTGTAAAGGCAGTTTCAAAAGCCACCAAAGCAACGACCGGTTGCGGTGGTTGTAAGCCAATGGTAGTAGATTTGGTTACGGAAAGCCTGAAAAGCTTAGGAAAAACAGTGAAGGTACAGCTCTGCGAGCATTTTGAATATTCGAGACAGGAGCTTTTTGATATCGTTAAATTGAAAGGCATTGACGACTATGACAAATTACTTGACTTGGTGGGAAAAGGGCATGGATGTGAGGTATGCAAGCCGGCCGTAGCCGCTATTTTTGCCAGCATCTATAACGAAACGGCCAATAGGCAACCAGCGATTCAGGATACCAATGATCGCTATTTAGCGAACATACAACGGAACGGAACCTATTCGGTAGTGCCGAGGGTTGCCGGTGGCGAGATTACGCCCAAACAGCTAATGGCCATGGGAAGAATTGCCCAAAAGTATGATTTGTACACCAAGATAACGGGTGGCCAACGAATTGACATGTTCGGAGCACAACTGCACGAACTTCCCTTGATATGGGAAGAATTGATCGCCGAGGGCTTTGAAACAGGCCAGGCCTATGGTAAATCGCTTCGTACGGTGAAGAGTTGTGTAGGTTCTACCTGGTGTCGGTACGGAATGGATGAGAGCGTGAGTTTTGCCGTTGAGATCGAGCACCGGTATAAGGGGATTCGTTCCCCTCATAAATTCAAGGGAGGTGTTTCTGGATGTATTCGCGAATGTGCGGAAGCCCGCTGTAAAGATTTTGGTTTCATTGCAGTCGAAGGTGGTTGGAATGTGTATGTTGCCGGCAACGGTGGCGCCAACCCCAAGCATGCCGAATTGCTTGCAGAAAAGGTCGACAAGGAAACGGCCATTAAATATATCGACCGGTATATTATGTATTATATAAAAACCGCCCAACCATTGACCCGAACGGCAGCCTGGTTGGAAAAACTAGAGGGCGGTATTACCTATCTCCAAAATGTAGTAATCAATGATTCGCTGGGAATTGCCGCTGAGTTGGATGCGGAAATGCAGGCGTTGGTCGATTCCTATAAATGTGAATGGAAGGAAGCAATAGAAACACCCGAGATACGAGCGCGGTACGCCCACTTTGTAAATTCCGATGAGACGGATGACTCCATTGAATTTGTCTCGCTGAGGGAACAAAAAATGCCGAAAGAATGGGCATAGGACCATCCTTTAAGATAGAAGACGCTAAAAGCAACAACGCAAAACTACAATTCAAATGAACACTCAGGAACCCATGGAAAAAATAGCTGTAAAAACGTGGTTCAAGGCTGCTCCTGCCGAAAAGTTCCCCAAGAACGCCGGCGCCTGCATCAAGTACAAAGACCAACAGATCGCTGTGTTCAATTTTGCCCGCGAAAACAAATGGTACGCCTGTCAAAACCTATGTCCGCATAAGATGGAGATGGTGCTTTCCCGTGGAATGATCGGAGAGGAAAATGGAGAACCGAAAGTGGCCTGCCCCCTGCATAAGAACACTTTTTCCCTAAAAACGGGCGAATCGCTAACGGGCGCATGTGACGCGATAACCACCTTTCCCGTTAAAGTAGAGGATGGTTTTGTATGGGTCGGTTTTACCGACTAAGGTATGGTACGTTGACGAGGTCGGTTTGTTTCATAAATCCTTTTAGAGATTATTGTGCAGACCCTTAGTATCTTTGAACAAACGAAACACAGCGTATGGTATCATCAGACCTTTTGAAAAAAGCGTTTCATCTTTTTGATACGGCCAATGCAAAAGACCCGAATAAAGAGACGGTTGAGGGTAAGCAGTATCCTAAGGAATTGCTCTATGCCGAGCGTATGACGGCGAAATTGAATGATTTTGCACCAGATGCATCCGAGGCGCTACGGTTGACTGCACGTTGCCAACATATCTGCAGATGGGAAATCCCGAGAGACTCTTATGCGATGAACAGAGAAGGGTATTTGCGGTGGCGTCTCGACTTGAAAAAATTTCATGTAGAGAAGGCGGGTGGAATCTTAAAAGAAGCGGGTTATGGGGCCGAAACAATTGGCGAGGTGTCTTTCTTGCTGGCGAAAAAGCAGCTTAAAAAAAATGAGGATACCCAGACCCTCGAAGATGTCATATGTCTGGTATTCCTAGCGTATTATTTTGAACCTTTTGCAGAGAAACACCCCGATGACAAGACCATTGCCATTTTGCAAAAAACATGGCGTAAAATGTCTGAAAAAGGGCAGCAGGCCGTTTTGGCCCTACCCCTTTCAGAGCGTGCGGCACACTTGGTGAAACAAGCCCTTAACGGCTAAGGCATCTGCTGGCTAGAAGCAACAGAAATGACAAACGGCAAACATCATCGACCCCTCGATACAGCGACCTTTCTTAGGATTCGAAAGTGGTACCTATGGGCGCTCGCAGCCATTGCGCTGACCATTGTAATTGCCCAAGTACTAATTCAAGTGCATTTGAACTCTCAATTGAACGACTCCCGTGTCATAAATGTGGCGGGAAGACAACGAGCGTATAGCCAAAAACTGGTGAAAGAGGTGCTCCTCTTAAACAGAACAGCAGATTCAAAAGAAAGGGCATCGGTTGTATTAGAGATTCGCAAGACGCTTTCTATCTGGAAAACCTCGCATAAAGCATTGCAATATGGAGCGGACAGCCTAAACCTGCCCATTGAGGATAACCAGGCCATTCTTGCGCTATTTCAAGAATTGGAACCCCATCATTCTGCCATGGTAAGGGCAGGGGAACAACTGCTAGTCGCCAAAGTGTCGGATAACGGTATTACCGAAAGCCTAGAAAGGGATGTCGCGGTCCTTTTAGCCAACGAACGGCCTTTTCTTAGGTTAATGGACACCATCGTAAACGAATACGATAAACGAAGTAAGGAACAGCTTCAAAACTTAAAGCAAAAGGAATATTTGCTATTGGCGTTTTCATTGTTGCTATTGCTATTGGAAATGCTGTTTATTTTTAGGCCTTTATCCATTCAAATACGTAATACCATCACCAATCTAATGCAAAGTCGGCTAAAGTCCGATGCCCATGCCAACGAGATTCAGGAACTGTTCACCGAAAAAGAGAAATCACTGAAGGAACTTCAAGAATTAAACTTTGTAATCGACAATGCAGCACTATTTGCAAGTGCCCGGAAAGACGGAAGTATTGTGTTCATGAGCAAAAAATTCTTGACATTGCTGGGCCTTTCGGAAAACGATCTAAAGAAAAAACTATCTGAAGTATTGACAACCGACGAGGGGCAACAGGCATATCTGAAGGAGGTATTGCGAGCCAATCGAAAGAATGTAATACGCACCGAGGAAATTCATGTAACAACGGTTTCCGGAACGGAGTTTTGGTTGGATATGTCGATTGTTCCCATACATCAATCGAGCCGGGAGCAGAGTATTTTGATTCTATGCTCCGATATTACGGAGCGCAAAAGAAACCTATTGAAAGTAGAGCAGCTGACCCAACAAAATTTTGAGGAGCGTATGTTGCAGAAAAAGCTGCAGGCGAGCCAAATCGTAGAAGGGCAGGAGGAAGAACGAAAACGCATAGCCAAGGATATTCACGATGGGATTGGACAGATGCTTACGGCCCTGAAATTCAATATCGAGTCTATCGACCCAAACCAGAAGGAAAAAACCACTGAAAAAATAGCCTACCTCAAAGAGCTTACTTCAGACCTGATCAAGGGTGTACGCACGGCTACCTTCAATCTTACCCCACCAGAATTGAGTGATCATGGGATTTTTCCGGCGCTTCAGAAAATGACGGTTGAATTATCAAAACTAACGGGAAAAACTATTCTTTTTGAAAGCAAGACAGCTGAAAATATCCGTTTTGATTCTTTAGCGGAAACCAACATTTATCGTGTAACCCAGGAAGCCGTAAATAATGCGATCAAATATGCACAAGCAAATTATATATTGGTTACCATTAATTATAAAGACGATATTCTAAGCGTACTGATCGATGATGACGGAAAAGGGTTCGATGCCAATATTTTAAGGGAAACGCCTAAAAATAATAGCGAAGGTGGGATGGGTCTCTTCTATATGAAAGAACGGATCAGTTATATTAACGGACGGTTGTTCATCAATTCCGAATTGGGTAGGGGCACACGGGTAACTATTAACTACAAAACCGAGAAAAACGAAGAATTGAATGGAGCGTAACGAACTGTATCCCGTATTTTTAAAAGTATCCCAACTGAACGTACTCATTGTGGGCGGGGGCAATGTTGCTTTGGAAAAACTGACTTTTTTGCTGAAATCGAGTCCAAACGCGAATGTCGAGATGGTTTCTTTAATGTTTCGGGAAGAGACGATTGCCTTGGCAAAGGAATTTGGAATCAAAATGCATATTGATGGCTATAAGGCCGATTATTTGGATGGAAAACACATGGTGGTCGCTACGACGGACAATGTGCCTGTAAACGAACAAGTATATCACGACTGTAGAGCGCGTACCATCTTGGTGAACGTGGCAGATAATCCTCCTTTTTGTGATTTTTATATGGGGGGTATCGTAACCAAGGGGAATGTGAAAGTGGCGATTTCGACCAACGGAAAGTCCCCCACTACCGCAAAACGGTTACGACAGTTTTTTGAAGATGTAATTCCAGATAATATTGATGATTTAGTAAAGAATTTGAACGAATTTAGAAAAACGATCAAAGGCGATTTTGAAGAAAAAGTAGAGACCTTGAACGAGTTTACAAAAGGCTTGGTAAATAAGAAAGAGAACGATGAAAATTAGAATAAAAGGGAATTCGATCCGCTATAGGCTCACCAAAAGTGAAGTACAAACTTTTTGCGAAACAGGGTTTTTTAAGGAAACAACGGCATTTGGTAATAGGGTATTTACCTATGCGGTCGCCACAGGCGTGGGCGAAGAACGAATGAAGGCTATTTTTGAAGATTCGGGAATAACCCTCTTTCTAAATGAGGAGGAACGCCAGGGTTGGGCCAAGAGTTCGCAGGTCGGTTTTCAGCATCGCATGCAATTGGGAGATGGTACCGAACTGGCCTTGTTATTGGAAAAAGACTTTGTCTGTATGGACGAAACCGTCGAGGACCAATCTGATAACTATCCGAACCCTCGTGCCTAAGAGTGTTTTTAACGAATACTTCTTTAAATTTTTTAGATAAATCAAACAAAATTAGGAGTTTAGAAAGTATCTTTTGATTCTCATATGGTCCAAAAAAATCTAATACTTGCAGAAGGGCAGTATACGGGCGCTATTGAAAAGAGCGTCAATATCGATGGGGGTATTATTTCAAAAACATGCTATTCCCAAGAGAGCAATCCTGAGTGGCATTGCCACGATAATATGCATATTGTTTTCGTTTTACAAGGGACCAAATCAGAAACGCGCCAACAAGAGCGTATTGCCGAGAAACAAGGGAGCGTTTTATTTTACCATGCAGGGGAAATGCATCGGTGTACAACCTATGAACCGGTTTCCAAGAGTATCAATATTGAGCTATCTGCCGCTTTTCTCAGTAGGTATGGTTTCTCCGAATCTGCTATCAAACATGCGTTAGCCACCAGAATAGACAGCAAGTCTTTAATGTTGTCGATGCAGACCGAGCTCTTCAGCGATGCCATTTGCAAGAAAGATGCGATTTTATCATCCTTGTTCGCTTTGATCTCTGAGGCTCCCCCCCAGGAGATTACTGTGCCAAGATGGGCCCTTCAGTTAAAAGAGTTGCTACATGATTCTTGGAATGAACCGCTTGATTTGCAGGAAATGAGCGGTTTAATAGGGGTGCATCCAGTTACTATTTCCAAAAATTTCAAACGCTTTTTTTCTTGTTCATTGGGAACCTACAAACGTAAGATTCGGATAGAGAAGAGTATTTTCTTGATCAAGGAATCGGAAATGACCCTATCCGAGATCGCCCATTTTTGCCATTTCGCCGATCAAAGTCATTTTATTCGCAATTTTAAAAAGAACACCGGTTTTCTTCCAAGTGATTTCCGAAAATTCTAGGAGGAGGCTAAATAGGTTCTATTGCGGGATTTTTTTAAATCATTTCTTTATCCTCTGTTAATCAAATTCAAAGAAATGATAAAGAAATGGTCTTTTTTAATTTTCGTTGTGGCCGTACTGCCTTTTCAAGAACCACTTATTGCG
>CALLVX010000093.1 GCA_938010765.1 uncultured Flavobacteriaceae bacterium
CTGAATGCCCAAGGTGTACCTAGTGGCGAGACCAGAATGAAATCGGAAGCCCACAGCCTAGGCCTCTTTCATCAAACAGTTCATATTTGGTGCTATACCAAAGAGGGGCAAATTCTGTTGCAACAAAGGGGAAAAGAAAAAAACATTAACCCCCTTCTCTGGGACGTATCGGTGGCCGGGCATATAGGCGCAGGAGAAGATATACGAATGGCAGCCATCAGAGAAATTAAAGAAGAAATTGGCTACGTAGCCCTTGTAGATCAATTGCAAAAAATAGGCACCTTCAAGGCACTTCAAATACATCATGAACACTTGATAGACAATGAACTACATCATATTTTCCTGTTACAACTTCAAGCTGATTTAAGCGAATTAAAAAGACAACAAAGCGAAGTAGAAGCCTTGCGATTTATCTCATTGTCAAGCTTTCAAAAAGAAGTTCTAGAACTGCAAAAGATAGAAGCGTATGTACCACATGATACACGCTACTATCAAAAAATTATAGAAGCCATTCGAAAGAAACTTTAATCAGTTATAAGGTTGCTATAAATTTATCCAACTCCTCAAAAGCATATGTCGTTTGTGAACCATCGGCCATCTGTTTAACTACGAAAGAAGTCGCTTTCAATTCTTTTTCTCCTATAGATACCACATAGGGCACCTTGCGATTGTTCGCATATTTGAACTGTTTTTGCATTTTGGCCGAAGACGGATACAAATCCGCCTTGATGCCCGTTATACGAAGTTTGGTCACCAATTTTAAGGAAGCCATGGCTTCCTTTTCACCGAAGTTCACAAACAGCACCTCCAAAGAACGATCGATCTCTTCCGGAAACAACCCCAACTCCTCAAGCACAAGGTATATACGGTCCAAACCAAATGAGATACCCACACCGCTTACATCTTTTAAACCAAAAATACCTGTAAGGTCGTCATAACGGCCACCACCGCCAATTGAACCCATTTGTACACCTTCGGGCGGCGCCACCTCAAATATGGCCCCCGTATAATAATTGAGTCCGCGTGCGAGCGTAACATCAATCGCCAATTTGGCAGATTGCAATCCTAATTTTTCCAGGGTATCAACAATAAACAAAAGCTCCTGTACGCCCTTGGCACCTTCCTCAGAATTGGCCAAAAGGTATTGCAAGGCAGCTAGTTGTTCCGAATTGCTGCCGGACAATGAAAACAAGGGTGCTGCTTTTTCAATTGCCCCTTCGGAAATTCCTTTGTCGAGCATTTCCTTTTTAACGCCTTCCTCCCCTATCTTGTCAAGCTTGTCAAGTGCAACAGTGAAGTTCACCAGGTTATTTTTAGCACCGATCACTTCCGCAATTCCCGCCAGAATTTTTCGGTTGTTCAACTTGATCGTAACGCCTTTAAGTCCTAAATTGCTAAAAACGGTATCATACAATTGTACCAATTCTACTTCCTGTAAAAGTGAAGTAGAACCAACGACATCGGCGTCGCACTGGTAGAACTCACGGAATCGTCCTTTTTGAGGCCTATCTGCACGCCAAACGGGTTGCATTTGATAGCGTTTGAACGGGAAATCGATTTCGTTTTGGTGCATGACCACATAGCGCGCAAAGGGAACCGTAAGATCGTAACGCAATGCCTTTTCTGAAATTTTGGGTGCGATCGAACTGGACTTTTTAGAGCTGTAGGTTACGTCGTCTACCTTACTAATAAAATCCCCAGAATTGAGAATTTTAAAAATAAGACGATCCCCTTCATCGCCATATTTTCCCAACAAGGTCTCTGAATTCTCAAACGAGGGCGTTTCTATCGGTTGAAAACCAAAGGTCTGAAAGTGTTTTTTAACAAGATCAAAAATATAGTTTCGCTTCTGTACCTCGGAAGGTGAAAAATCGCGTGTACCCTTGGGGATACCAGGTTTTTGTGCCATGTAATTTACTTAGTGATGCAAATATATACGTTTAGGACAGGAAATAGGAGTACTTAGCCGATCACATTTTCAAACCAGCGGTACAAGTCACCTTTGGTAATCACCGCTCCCTGGTGGATCAACCCAAACTTATCTACATTTTTGTCGGTCCCATATGCCTTGGAAGCTGTGAGGTATTCCACAAAATCGGATTGCCAGTTCTTCTTGAACCAATCAAAACCGATCTTGGTGGTCAAATCAATATCGGGGTTCATCACTTTTACCGAAATCAGTTTCATCTCCTTTTCGGCACAGTCGAACAGATGCATTTGCTTTGCAGAGATATTCTCGAGGTAACGCACCTTATTTAAGACTCCTTCCCAAATCAAATCACTAAAGACATCCAATTCTTGTTCGGCCACGGCTGGTTTTTCCTGCTTTATTTCTTGCCATTCATTCCCTGTAATCGATTGGGTAGCCAGAAAAGTGATAAATTCTGGTTGTAGTTCCTCTAACTGTTGTTTTGTAAGTCGCGTATACTTCATTTCATAAAAATAAAAAGGCCCTAACAATTTGAGTCAGGGCCCTATATTCTAAACTAGTCGATTAATTAAAAATATAACGCACTCCAACTTGCGCCCTCCATCTTGATATTTCCCCGGTAATAGCGTTAAAAGTATCTCTGCGGTCTGGATCAAAGGAATAGGTAGGAGTGTTAGTATCATCTACTGTTACCCCTAGCACTTGGTCAAAGGCATTTTCTTGTACGACACCCCAGTTCGAATTAATCAAATTCCCAAGGTTCAAAACATCTACACTGACTTGAAACTTATTCTTATCGTTTACCTTAATGTCCTGTAAGACCTTAAAGTCCCAACTACCTCTCCATGGTGCCAAAGCCCCATAACGTTCGGCATATTGACCCCTACGTCCATTTAGATAGTCATCTTGCGAGATGAAAGCCTCAAAAGCTTCGGCTTGACCAGCACCACTAAAATTCATCTGCCCAACTTCGCTTTGGGTAGGGATGTATAACAAATCGTTTATGCTTGAACCATCATTGTTAATATCGCCCCCATAGATATAGTTATACCTTCCACCCTGCGCATATTCGAAGAAAGTAGAAATAGTAGTCCCAGTTTTAAAGGCTTTGGAAATCACCCCGATAAAGCGGTGTGTGTCTCCATATCGTGAAAAAGAAAGCACATCGGTATTTGCATTCCCGACCACGGCATTTCCTGCAAAGGCATCGCCCGTAATCTCGGCGTCTACAGAGTTCACTTCCTTCGCATTCAAATAGCTATAAGCCAATTGTGCATAAAGACCATTATCCCATGTTTTCTGCGCTTTGAAAGCAGCATTGAAAATTCTTCCTTGGTCCGAATTGGTAAACACATATGCATTGGTAGGACCTCCAAAGATCTGAGATTTGTCATCATTGGTATAAACGGCACGGTTGTCAACACCGTTCAAACTTGCAGAAGGACTATTCAATCCCCAGTTCTGAACGTGTGCAGCGTTTAAGTCTTTGGTATACGAAAGGTCTCCCGTTAAAATAAGTCCGTTATCGAACTTTTTATCCAATCCCAAATTTGTTCGCCATACCTGTGGCCATTGAAATTCCGGGTCTACCAATTGATAGAAGAAGAAATCTACGCCTTGTACTTGATTTCCCAACCATACGAATGGAAAACGACCCGTAAATAAACCAGAACCACCACGCAATTGTAAGGTTTTGTCATTTTTGATATCCCAGTTGAATCCTACTCTAGGAGAAACCAACCATTTTGTGCTTGGCAATTCTTCTGAATCTAAAAATCTTCCCTGATCTGTTTCCGGATCAAAATATTCTATGGAAGGAATGTAGGTTCCTGCAGCGCCCCCTTTTCGTTCAATATTTTCCGCAATTTTCTCTCGTGTATCAAAATACAAAGGGCGATCAACACGAATGCCATAGGTAAGTTTGAAGTTTTCCGTAGCATCCCATTGGTCCTGCACATAAAAAGACAATTGCCCTACATTGGTTTCCGCCAAGGACCATCCGCCTGGGTTTCCGGTACCATTCTCTTCTAAAGATCGGTTTGCAGCAATAGCACCGTCAAAAGCGGCCTGTAAGTCTCCTGAGCTAGCAAAGGTCGGAAAATCGGTAATCGTTGTTGTTGGAAAGAAAACCCCTTGGGCACCATACGCACCTAGGTTAAAGGAGTTGTCGAATTGAAATTTCTCAAAAGAGAAACCAATGGTATAGGTGTGGTTTCCTTTGAAAATATTCAAATTATCCGTCAATTGAAACACTTTTTGATCCAATCGGTTGTTGATTGAGAAAGGCTCATGCCCAGCAATGATGTAACTAGAGGATCCCGTCGCATCCAATATTTGAATACTAGGAGCGGGGCTAGAGAAGGGCGTTCTAAAGTCATCAAAATGGGTATAGCCCATTTGTAACTTGTTGGTGGCCTGATCTGATAATGTGGAGTTCAATTCTACCTGTACCGATTGAATGTTGTTATTAATTTCGTAGCCCGCATTTTCGAACTGCAGTGTTTGGGTGTTAGGTCCACGGAAAGCAATTGCATTTCGGTTCGCCGGTTTTCCTTTGGAGGCATTCAAGAAATTGTAGATAATTGCCAAACGGTTTTTATCATTGATATTCCAATCGAGCTTAATGATTCCCTTTGTTGATTCTTGATCAAAGTTGAATCCCGTAAATCTTCCAGGGTTGTAA
>CALLVX010000094.1 GCA_938010765.1 uncultured Flavobacteriaceae bacterium
GGTCTCCGATATCGGTGTTTTTTGTAAAAACTCGATCAGTACCTCCTTCGAGGATTTCCTTTGCCCCTCTGTACCTATGGTAAAGTCGCCCATGTCAAGGGCTTCGATACGGTCCGCTACTGCGGCACCCTCCTCTTCCCCATACATATCATCTAAAACATCCCGATGGTCTGCATACTCTTCAAAGGCGGCCTCCTCTTCAAAGTCGGCCACCTCGTTGCGTATATTTTCGGCAAAGGTCTGCTGTAGCCAGTTATTGGTCGCTTCGGTCAAAGGATTGCCTTCCAACAAAAACTGTGTTAAATTTGGCAAGCCGTCGCCCATCGGCTCGGGGACAACGGTCAATTCATTATTTTTAAAATTCAACACTGTAATTGCTTCCATATCTTCCATACCGCCCGGCAAAGCTGTAAGAAGGTTCCTATGTGCGAACAACGATTTAAGATTAGTAAGCGTTACAATTGTATTTGGCAGCGAAGTTAGCTGGTTATCTCCCACATGCAGTTCTTCAACTGCCGCTAGTTTACCTATAGATCCGGGCAAGGTACTAAGCTTGTTATCTGTTACATCTAAATGCTTAAGTTTGTATAAATCACCAATCTCATCTGGAAGCTTCTTAAGCTCATTAACTGCCGCAATTAGATTCTTTAGTGAGGTCAGGTTTTTGATGATATCGCCGGGTAAGGACTCAAGCTCATTACAAGACAAGTCTAACT
Organism: uncultured Flavobacteriaceae bacterium; assembly: GCA_938010765.1. Lineage (GTDB taxonomy): Bacteria > Bacteroidota > Bacteroidia > Flavobacteriales > Flavobacteriaceae > Pelagihabitans. Next base: position 717 of record CALLVX010000094.1, read on the forward strand.
TTGTGAGAGTTGTTAGCTCTTTCAAACCATCTGGCAGGGTTTTGAGTTTATTCTCTGCCAGCGACAACGTCTCAAGGCCATTAATTTCCTTTATTTTTGGCAACAGATCGACCAAGTCGTCGGGGGTCAATTCTAGTTCCTCTAAATCCAACTCCGTAGTACCCTCCCTGATCGCCGTTTCGATCCTTAATTGCGCTTCTGCTGTATTTCCCATCTATTGTGTTTTAACGGCCAAGGTGTCAAATTGACCTTATTTTCATATATCAAGCCCCTATATTACGTTATCTACAAGCAATTTTTATTTTGCAATACCTATGCTTAGTGCTCGCTAAAGCCATTCCCATGAACCATTGTTTTACTCCTCTAACAAAATTTCAATTACCACCTCTATATCCTCCCAAACCTTTTGCTGGTGCAGTTCTCCGCATACGGCATTAAGCCGATCGTAACCATTTTGCCAGTTAAAAAAATTCATATCGGGTATGGCGCCGGTCAGCACGATTTTGCCTTCCTCTAGTGCAAGGACGAACTCATGTTGTTGTTCAATACCGTTCATTGTAAAGGTGATCTGCGCGCTTGTGGCTGTATATTCATCTACCTTACCCTTAATTTCAGAAGTGAAAAATGAAAAGAAAGCCCCTACGTTTTGGTTTCTTTGATCACTACCCAAGTTCACAGATTTTGTATTGATGGTAACAATAGCATCTTTTAATAAATCCTCAGGGTTTTCGAAATTTTCGTTTAAATTATAGGTGATTTCGTCAAAAGCACCACTTACAGGGGCCCTTGCTGAAAAATCAGGATATTTATAAGCGGTCCAATTCACGGTAATTCTGCTGGCAACGGAATCGGGTATTTCTTGTGCTCTCTTTGAATCTAAAATATCCCGAAATTGTTGAAAAAGTTGTTTTTCCTCTTCTGTTAATTGGGGAGACCCAGCCGGTGGCATTGCCGTGTTTTCATTTGTATTGATACGCGCTAACATTTGAGAGAGGGATGACTTCGTCTTTTCATAACTGTCATACTTATTGGTTCCTTCAAGATGGTACACATGACAAGAAATGCATTTGCTGTCAATAACCGTTTTAAGGCTTGTATCATACAATAATTTAGCCGCTGAATCATTTGTGGGATACAAACTCTCTGAACTATCGGAGGTACACCCAACAATGGTAAAAAATAAAAGGCCAACAACCGCGAGCTTGCTTTTTCCTAGTTTATTAAATAGCATCTTTTAAAGCTTATTTCATTAAATAATTCATCGACCCCGCTATAAATACCTTTTATTTTAACTTTTTCCCCTTCGGTTATTTGGCCATACTGCTGTTTTTCAAGTTCACACTTAATTCCATTATCCAGAATTACGATAATATTTTCGTCTCCTTTTTCGACCATAGTGATTTCGCCGGAAACTTCTATGACCTCGTCTAAAAGCGCAAGTAACATTTCGGGAGTTTTCCCATTTTTTTCGATAAGGCCATGAGCGGTAGTGTATAGTTCAGGTTCGATTTTAAGCACTTCTTGGTGTGGTTTATTATACAAATACATACAATAGGTCGCTATGGAAAAAAACAAAGCGCCGATGAGTAAGAATATCTTATTTTTCATCTTCATAATTATTTTGTTGGGTTGTTACTGTAGCTTGTGGCTACGCTGACCAATACTTCTTTAGATATTTTATCTCTTACCAAAGAGGGTACGTCAATTTTATAGTCTTCTAAATTCAATTTAAATTTCGAAACAAATGTGATAGAGCCGTCTTCGATTACGGTAATGTCGGCCTTAACGACCAGTGGCAGTGTTACCCCATGAAAATCCATTTCCCCCTTTATCGTAACATCTTTATATGTTTCGGGTTTTTTGAGATCTATGTCTTCTTCGAAAGTGCCTAAAAATTTGGCCGCAGGGTATTTATCGGAATGCACATATTTTTCATTAAAATGTTCTTCCATTAAGGCTTTTTCAAATTTAAAGGACTTTAGCAACGCATTAAATGCAATTGTTTTTTTCTCTACTAAAAATAGACTTGCGGTTTGGTCGTTCTCCGCATAGATTTTTTCCAAACCCGTTTCTGAAAGGAAGGTTACATTACCCGTTCTTGTTTTCAATTTTTCCTGCGAATACCCTGTATAGAAAAGAGCCAATGTGATGCTTAGTGCACATAAATTTTTCATGAAATGATTGTTTTATAGTTCTTACTAAAATTGTTTATTAAATATGTTACAGACTAAATTCTCTTAATATGCTAAAGCCGATGCTAATTTCCCTGCCAAAAAAATCGCCGTTTTGGTTTACAGCAAATTTTCCGGGATGAAGGGCAAACGCATTTGTAAAATAAAGCTGAAATACATGGCCACCGGTTTCTATATCAAAACCGACAGAGAGTGCGTTTCCTTTAAATTTACTTGCGTCAAAGGTTGGGATGGTATGGTAGTATTCTAAATTCACCGAAGATGAACGAGAAAACATATACCGCCCACCAAGACCTAGCGAAAATATATCGTTTGGCTGGGCTTCGGCATCCGTTAAGTTCCTATGTACCCAAGTAGGAGAAATTTGTAATGACAGTTTATCGGAAAATTTTCTACTTATTAAAACTTGATTTATATAATCTAATCTTCCAACAAAATTTTTATCCCGTGCTTCCGGTATGTAATCCCTAGATTTATAATCTATACCCCCATAATAAGAAAGCGAAAGAGGAAAAGGGTTTTCTCCCGTCTTTTGTCTCAGTAGGCTCCCTTTTACAGTGCCCGAGTATGTTTGATCTGGTTTGTTAGACCTTGCCAGCCCTACTTGTAAGTTGTTATTTATACCATACTCAAAACTGATATGCATATTATTGAGATTATCAAGGCCAAAAAAATTATCAATTCCATTGATCTTGCTGAACACATGCGAAATCCTAAAATGCAGTTGATTTTCCTTGGCCCGCTCTGTAGACTGCCCTAAGATTATTCGAGTTGATTTGAAAGTAGCGATTACCTCCGAACTTCCTTTGGTCGTTAGCTCATCTAACTCATCAAAAAGATTTTCATCGGTATCGCTGGGCGGCTTTTCTTGCCCAAATATCAATAAGGGTATTATAAATAAGGAGAGTACTATCTGTTTCATTTGCTTTGCTTGGTTTGTTTTAAGGTTGCGCATTCACTTTTCAGCATTACCCAAATGTACAAGGGATAAAGACGAAAAAGGGTTGCTTTGTAATAAGTGGTATTGAAGGATATCAACGGGGATAAAACAATCAACAAGTGATTTTACGGCTTTCGTAAAAACTATACCTTTTTGGGTCTACCTATCTATTACTGGGGGGGGGGCAAATACAGCGATCAATCGCCTTCAAGAATAGGGTATCGGACAGCAATTAATTTACTGTCTTAAATACCTTAGACCTAAACAGCTTGGCTTATTGATCGAAGAGTAAACCTTTAATTATTATGTATATATTCTCTTATAAGAAATATTACTTTGTTAATTTACCAAGGTCTGCCTTAAAAAGCTTTGGCTTAACGATTAATTGTACCCACCCCAAGTTATTCGTATTGTCATTGGGCCTTCCACCCTTTACCAAACTCATACTTTTTGAAGCAAACATATGGGAATACCCAACCAACAGTTTTACAGAAGGCATTAATTTATGTGAATACATTAAGTCTATTTCGGTACCTAAATATTTACTAGTATTCTCTGTCAAGTTTGCATTAGCAGCAAAGTAATGCCCTTTAAAGAGTAAGTTTGATTTCTTACCTGTTGTAATAATAGTTTTTGCAAAAACTGTATTAAGACCCACATCATTAGCGTGATTTCTTACGTAGAAATAATCCATAAATCCGTTAAATCTATGGTTTGACCCATACAATGGGAAGAAGGATCTGTTTTTTGAATCCCCATCTTGATCCGTACCGCTCAACAATTCAAAACCTAATCCACATTTTATAGTCTCATCAATACTCGTGGTGCCTTCTAACGATATTTGGTATGCACCTATATTTGTGGTAGGATCGGCTTTACCCGATTGGTAGTAAACACTGCCTACCATTTGCACATCCTGTATCGGGAATTTAAAATAAGAACCAGTTGTTTGTCTGTATGAAACCCCATTTGGTGTCGTATTATCCTCTCCTGTAAAATTTTGGAAACCGGTATTTAGAAAAAGGAAGCTTGCAGAACTCTTTTTCCAGGTTTTTTTAAGGTATGCATATTGCATCGACTTGTATGTAAAAGCACCCCGAATATTAAAAACCGTTCCTTCGTTTCTTGCCTGATCCTGACTAAACGCACCTCCAAAGTCAAGCACAAAATCATTCTTTTTATACTTTATAATGGCTGCATCGTGAAAACGCCCTTGCATGGCCCCATCGAAGCTTCCAAAAATACGTTGGTTATCATAGGCTATTGCCTGCCTTCCCAATCTTGTAGACCAATTTTCATTGAAATGCAACTGTGTCCAGCCCTCATATAATGAGAAAGAATCGTTGCCGTCATTCGGGAGTAATTGCCGGGTATCTCCCCAAATACCCACATCTTGAATGGCCATAAAAAATTGCAGTTTCTTTGCGCTGTAACCGATATTTAATCGTGTGCGTTGCACCACTAAGGCAGCAGGTTTTGCGTTGTCGGGAAAGAGATTATTGAAGCCGTGACGGTATTCGAAACGCGCTCTCGCATCTGCTTCTACTTCAAATGTTTGCGCCCTACTTGTATTGATTGTAAAAAATAGCAGAAAAAATAATATGCCTAAAATGTTTTGGGTTGCCATGATACTTGTTTTATCTATGAATGGAATGGTTTTCTAAGGGTAATTGACATAACGACCATTTGTTGCGAAACGGTCATTCAACCAAGGTGAAACTACCGACTTCAAAAGGTATACATCACGTAATTAGGTTGCTATTTCTCCCTTATCATTGGTTAAATTTACAAGGGATAAAAACCAAAAAAGACTGCTTTGTAATAAGTGGTATCGAATGGACTTAAATATGGAAAACCGCCGAACAAGTGATTTTGAGGCTATAGAAACAATAGTATATTTCTGGGTTAACACCTATATTTTTAGGGACTTATACCCGAAATAAGTGTATTTTAAAATGGCAAATGGCATACATCCAAGTTAAAGCGACCTGGTATCAATTTACCCTAAGACCCACCGTAAAACGCTGCAGAATAGAAATATCCCAGCACTTCTCAAAAACAAAAAATTTCTCGGTACTTAAAAAAACTAAACGGTCTAAAAAGGAGGCAAGATTCCACTAACCGAGGTAACTCCTAGTTTAGGGTTTCAATAATTGAACATGGTATTATCATTGGCAAGATTCTCTGTCGGAATTCCTTGATAAATATTCCAATGTGCCGCGATTTTTCCATCTTCCAATTGAAACAGATCATAGCAGGCCGTATTTTTCCCAGAGAGCATTCCTTCACTTATTGAAAGCACAAAATTTCCTTCACCAAAGACAGCATGTTGTTTTATATAACGAGGAACAATTGATTCATCCTCAATAGCTTCAACAAGGCTTTGAACACCATCGGCAAGTTGCAGGTTATGTTGTTGAAAATCAGTTTTAAAAAACATAGGAATAACATCTATTATCTTCTCTACATTTTCACTTGTAAGTATCTTAAATAAATCCTTGATTTTAGATTTATTTATTTCCGTGATCTCTATGTCTTTTATTTCTGTGGCGCCATCTAGTAAAGATCTACCCGATGCGTTTGGCGAAGTCAATTCTGTCATAACGTTCCAATGCTCGGCAACTAAACCATTGCTATCGAAACGAATGATATGAAAAGCCGCAGTTTCGTCAAAACCAAAAGGAGCCGCATTGATCCATTTGTGATGCATAATGATGTGCTGACCATCTTCAAGCATACGAATATTTTCAATTTTACTACCATAGGTTTTCAATTTAGGTAGTAGCGAAAGAAACGCAGCTCTTCCCGATGGAACCTTTGGGTTGTGCTGAATATAGTTTTCATCAACCATTTTCTCGATCGTTGATTCATTATACTCACTCACAGCAGTGTGGTATGCTTTGGCCTTTTTTTTATTACTCATTTTATACTTTTTATAAACGAAACGACACTTTTATTGTAACTGAATTAGTATTTGTAGGGATTTGGTAAAGTTAGTTTTAGGGGCTCACTCCCAATTCGTAGCTTTCGACTGAAGCATAAAGCATATCTATTAGTATTTTTAAGGATCAAAACCTTCTAAGGTGTTACTATAAGGTTCAAATGAGATTGGTTTTCTATGAGCCACATTTGTAACCAAACGATACGATGATTTTATTAATTCGATAAAAACAACTGTCTTGGAGATCAGCGGTAAGCATTTTCAAGAACATTAACTATTTGCGGTTCTGTAAATCTTAACTCTAAACTGAAACCCAAGACAGCGTTTATATTACATTGCTAGCAAGCCTTTGCATATTTACCAATAAGATTATTGATTACTAGATTTGCTTCATCAAGGGTTCCTACGGCTTCGATATAAGAATCTGGTCTTACTAAAATAACCTGACCCTTATAGTGTTCGCTTGCTGTCCAAAATCCGTTTTGCGGGTCATTTGAGTGAATCTGTAGGAGGTTTATATAACTTGGTAGCTCCAAATCTATTTTTTTATCACTGAAATAAAGTAGCGTGAACTTGGTATAATCAAGAAGCGTGTAAAGTCGGTTCTTCTCTTTGCCTTTATTCACTATAAGATCATAAACTCTTGTTCCGGCTAAACCATCGTTACTATAGCGGATTCCCATACCTGTAATATTTCCGGCTTTCTTCTCCACAATCTTAACGTAGTCTTTCGCATGCGTGCCTTCGTCTGAATACTTGGTAGAGCGTACAAGTTCACCCGAACTCTGAATTACACTTAGCGCAACTGGCTTTCTTTCACTTTCATAGGTATTGAGTAAACTTTTATCCGCACCATGATTTTTGATCATGCTTAATTTCCAAATTAGGTTGAACGAATCTGCCAGCCCCGTATTTAATCCTTGTCCACCATTTACCGAGTGAATATGACATGCATCCCCAGCAAGAATTACTCGATCTTGGATTAGGTATTTTTCTGCAACGGATTCTTTTACCGTAAATTGAGAAAACCAAACAAGTTCTTTTATTTTAACCGTATGTGGGGCCGTTGCGATGTTTACTTTTTCCATAGCCTCTTCCATAGAAAAATCTTTGCGATCCATTCTGACATAGAATCTATCTATATTTCCTTCTCTAGGAATCCAGGCAACATCCGATGTTTCTGCTTGGAAAACAATAATTTCCGGAACCCTTACAAAATCGGTCTCTAGTACCGCATCGATTACTGCCCATACAATTTGAGGGCGTGTAATTTCAAACGGTATTTCGAAGCGATTTCGAACAAAAGAACGGGAACCATCTGAACCAATCAGATAATCAGACTTTACAACATCTCCATTAGAAAGCGTACTGATACACCCCTCATTGGTCACTCGAATATCTTCCAAGGTTGTTTGTCTTAGTACGGAAGCATTTATTTTATGAAGCTTTTCGTCTAAGAGTTTTTCTACAAATGATTGTCCCAGCATCAAAAAATGTTTATGAAAACAACCTTCAAGTTCATCCCACCAATGCGATTGACGAGAGACAAACTTTCCATTTTCCCATATAGAACTTGTATTGCAGGGTAAGCCCTGAGGGTACAGTTCTTTGAATAGATTGGCAACCTCGAGCAATTGTAATGTTCTGCCATTAAGAGCATCGGCCCTTCCTACTTCCAAGGGTCCCTCAGATTTATCTATAATTACGGTTTTCAGTCCTGAAAGTGCTGCTAAGTATGCACAAGCTAGGCCAACAGGTCCTGCTCCTACAATAAAAATATCGGTTTCTTTTGTCATTATTTAGTATATATAAGGTGTGGATTTTCAAGTGGGGTTTGCCCTAGTACCTGTACGCGTCTAAGATGTCTTGGAGCGCCTTTGGTAAATGGCTCGCGGCCATGTAACAAGGTGTGATTATCAGACAGCACAATATCTCCTGTTTCCCAACGGTGCGTGTATAGAAATTCAGGAGCGTACAGCGTTTGATTCAGCGTTTGAATAAAATCTTCGGTTTCTTGATTTTCAAGACCTTCAACTTCAAAACCGGGGTGATTAATAAAAGATTCGTCGCTATGGGTAGGGGGCTCACAATAGCGAATCACCGAGTAATCTCTTTCCGGGTGCTTCGTTAACAGGGGCGCTTTGGTTTGGCTATCGTAAAATTCCATTTTACGAGAATAAACACAGTTTACTTTACTCCATGTTTCACGAACCTCTTCTGACATCTGTTCTAGAATCATTTTGGTATTGGTAAAAGTGGTCCCTCCACCATTATCCGTGCCAGGAGAACTTACACAATGAAATACTTGCGTCTCGGGAACTTGCTCTCTGTACATCCCATCCCAGTGAAGAGGGATATAGGTATTGTCAAAAATGTGGTCTTCGGGATTGTCTTGCACCACAAGCTCTAGTACTTTTCCAAAAGGCCACATGCAAATTTCTCCGAAGGCTTCGCAATAGTTAGCGAAATCTTCGGCGCAATCAAAGCTTCGAAAGCCTCTTAAGGTGATTAAATGTTCTTGGGACAGTACCGTTTTTAGTTCATTTATATCCAAATCCTGAACATCTTCCTTTCCGAAAATTGGTTCGATCAATAGACCAAAAGGGTTTAACTTAGTTGTTTTAAAATTCATTTCGATTTCTTGTTTTGTAAATTGATCGTCTAATTTAGACTGGTGCGATTATCGGCACCAGTCTACTTTTTTCTATAAATCTGTTGTCTTTAGTTCCTAGAAATTATGCGGCCGGCCTGTTTGAACTTTCCTCGATTAACTCGTAGTGACATGGGCGTCCTTTTTCGTCTAAGATGAGTTTTGAATTCAACTTTTGAACTTCTGCATGCTTCATAAGAATATATCCGTTGCCAGTATTCACTGTTACCGCATGCCAAGGAGTCAGCCATGCTTCAACCCCTAGAAGTTGTATCCCAATTTTTTTAGCTCCACAGGCCTGTGGATGAATGGATAGACGAATTGCTTCAGGAAATTTTTCAGCGATCAAATCGGTCCAAGCATTACTTCTTATAATTGCCTTATACGCTTTTTCTTTGCATTCTTTTTGAATAGAACTCCTAGATCTAGTTTGCCCGGGAAATGAAAGGTCTTCTACAAGAAACCGAGTAAGGCCACAATACATAGTGGTCATCTCTTTTTCTTCTGGGGTAGCTGAATCCTGCCCTCCTTTTTTAACTCGCTCTTTTAGCGTATCAATATCCTGCCCATATTTTTCGATAAGTACTTCCCTAGCCTGATCAAAATCATTGTTGACAACGTAATCATCGAGGTTAAAAGTGGAAAGTGCTGTGAGGTCTGCATCTTCAATAAACTGATCAATTTCAACTTGATACGCCGTTACGTTGTTTTCCGAAATTCCCACAACATCGCTAAAGACTCTCCCATCTGAACATATGATCAACTCTGCACCGGGTTCATAAATCTTTTGAATTCGTTCGCAAAGGTCATTTAAGAATACAAGGGACTTCTTTTCGCCCATATCGGGAAGATGCCCTAAAACTTTTGCCGGATTCGGAGACTTCCCTGGAAAAGCCGGTAAGACAAATCTAATTTTTTTGTTTTGCATAATTGCTTCAGTGATCTTAGCTATGTGTGGTTTATGACAGCTTGTACATGCAGCTGAATCACAAATATGTTCAGATTTCATCATACGCCGAAATTGCATGACTTCAGTCAAAATAAGCCTGGCTAGACTCGTAATTTTATCAAAATAATGAGGTGACAGATAAACTTTACTTAATTCTTCATTTTTTTTAATCATAACTTTTATTTTGTTTTATGTTTTGCACATAATCATTTGTAGGTTCTTAAAGCGAATCTATCGACAACATCAACAAATGTTAATATGCTAAGTAATAAATGGGAATATTAAATTAATAAGTGGGACCACTGTACTCAATAAGCCGAAACTTGCATCTCTCATTGGGTTACCGAACGCTTGAGTTAATACATGAGGCAAAAAAAAAATTCTTTTGAAGATACTTTTGCAGTTGAGATCCTACTTTATAATCATGGTTTATTACGCTCGGTACAGCGTTGGATCATCTAGTCTTAAGTATGTGATTACAGGAAGAAATTTAAAAATTCAATTCCATTAAAAACAGATATTAAAAGCCCGTTTCAGCCGTAGGCTGTATATTCTCAAAAAACCGTAAAATACTTACTTTAAGCGCTTTAATTCATTTTTGTCCAACACTTCACAAAATAAACCTACCTTTACCCCGTCTAATGTACTTAGATAGCTTCTCTACAATCGTTTTTGTTTTGGTTGTACTTTAGTTTTTGCTTTCGTAGTAATAAAACAGCAATAGTGCACCAATCATTTTTAAGCTAAGCAACAGGAATAACGACCAAGTTATAAGAAGTTGTCTTTGATGCAGACAATAGTCATCATTGGAGATACCCAACTAATTTCTTCTCAGTTCCCTAATTTTTACACAGCTAGCATCCTTAGGATGAAAGCTGTTTAGTAAGTATGTACTCTTATTTAATGGAGTACAGGCAAGAGCTTTAAAAGTTAAGTAAGAATAGTATCAAAAATCCAACATTTTCTAAAAGAGTAGGTACCGATTTTTCAAAAACACTAAAAATCCGGGTCAACCAATATTTTAAGACCAATGGGATTAGTAAACATGCCAATAATAGCATGATCGCCAAATCGGTTTTAATGCTGACCCTTTTTATTGGGCCATTCATACTACTCAATTCGGGTGTTGTTGCAAGTACATGGTTGCTTTTTCTTCTATACATTATCTCTGGTCTGGGAATGGCCGGTATTGGCATGGGCATCATGCATGATGCCATTCATGGATCATATTCTTCGAACAAGACCGTAAACCAGTATATGGGCTATACCATGAACCTTGTGGGCGCCAGTGCGACCGTATGGAAAATACAACACAATGTATTGCATCATACTTATACGAATATATCGGGGGCCGACGATGATATAAATGCGCCCTTTTTTCTGCGCTTTTCCCCGAATGCCAAAAGAAATTCGCTGCATCGGTTCCAGTTCTTGTACGCCTGGTTTTTTTATTGCCTCTCAACAATTTCATGGATTACGACAAAAGACTTTGTTCGCATCACCCGCTATCGAAAAATGGGTTTTTTAAACAAGAAAAATGAGTTCCGTAAGGAAGTCGCTATCTTAATTATATGGAAACTCTTCTACTATAGCTTTGCCCTGGTACTACCCCTATTTATTGTACCTATAACCTCATGGATAATAGTTATCGCCTTTATTACGATGCATTTGGTGACCGGGTTTTTGATCAGCACTGTGTTTCAGATTGCACATATTATGCCCGATGTAGCATTTCCCCGGCCAGATGAAAATGGTCTCATTGCTGGTGACTGGTCTCTGCACCAAATGGCTACGACCACCAACTTTGCGCCCGGAAATCGTCTTTTCTCCTGGTTGATCGGAGGGTTAAATTACCAAGTGGAGCATCATTTGCTACCCAACGTCTGCCATGTACATTATAAGGATCTATCGGTGATCGTAGCCGACACTGCCAAGGAGTTTGGAATGCCATATTATTCTCAGAAAACCTTGGGAAGTGCTATTTGGAACCATATTAAAATGCTGCACCAATTGGGAAGAACAACTTCTACCAACCAATAAAAAAGTGCATAGAGCACGGTAAAAATGGCCGACCCTCAATAGCCGGTTTTGATGCTGGTTTTTGTTAAAAAAGTTCTTGCGCTAGCGGCGATAGCGTGCCATTTTAAGATGCTGCCAACACCAGAACTTACTCATAATTTCTGAGATTACCACAAAGCCACCTAATTTGAAATATGGAGGAGCGCGCTCTTTAATACTAATGTATTTGTACATACATCCTTGCCCATCAAAGGGTATAAAAAATTATTTGATACCCCACCACGTTATAGGTTGTTGTGAAAAATGTTGCAATTACATATCTTGGACACTATACCATACCCCTTAGGGATTTGCAAAGCGCAATTGAAGATGGGGATAACGTTTGCTATCAATGGAGGTTTTACGATACATATTGGCCATCTATATATTAGTCGGCTTTACCGTCGCTGGTGGTCTTTTCTTCATCAAGCGCCCCAAACTGAATGTTTTTTTAGCCGTTTTCATCCTCCTTTTTTCCCTTGATGATCTTTATTTTTTGTACGAATCGGGAGAGCTGCTACATATATTTCCGCAATTTCATCTGATCAATTACCCGATTACCCTTGTATTCGGCCCCGTTATTTACTTTCACTTAAGATCACTGGCAACACCCATGGAAAGTACTATTCGAAGACTTCTATTGCATTTGCTTCCCTTTTTAGCATTGCTACTTTTCACCATCTTTTTATTTAACATGGAGCCGTTCGATCGGGTACGATTTATGGGCGGGACCTATTATTACACTATCGCTAGGCCCATAAATTATTTTAAGGTCGCGCATCTTTTGGCCTACGGTGTTTTAATGATTCTATTTATACGAAAAAAGGAAACTATATCGCATTTGCATGAAAGGACGTATGCTAAAATAATCGTATTCATATACCTGATCACAGCCGTATTGCAAGCTTGTCTTACTGCGGCGATATTACTATCCCATTACTTTATCATCTATTATGTCTTTGCATTCTCCTTGGTTTTGATAATCGGGTTCATGCTTTATTTTAAACCGGCCATTTTTCAAAAATTAAAGGTAAAATATGCCAACTCTACTTTGACCAAATCAGATAGGAATCGAATTTTGCATAAGATCGAAGCCTACTTGGCCGCCAAGGACAAGCTCGTAGACCAGAGATTAAATCTTGCCCTATTAGCGCAGCACATCGATGAAAAAAAACATCATATTTCGCAAACCTTATCACAAGAATTAGGTACCTCGTTTAACAGCTATGTGAATAAGCACCGAATCGAATACAGCAAGACCTTATTGCGAAACCCTTCCTATGACAAGTTCAAAATTTTGGCTGTTGCGATAGATGTTGGTTTTTCAAATAAGAACACCTTTCACCGTGCATTCATCAAGTACAACGCCTGTACTCCTGGCGAGTATCGGAAAAAAGCGACTCTGTAGCCCTTGCAAGTGGTAACAAATAATTAGTAAACCCCTCGTTTTTTGATGTGGTATTTATAAAATGCCTACAATTACATACACTAACAATTTCCAAAATTTTTAACTATGCATATTGAAGAACGAATCATGACCTTGCACCCGAAAAAAAAGAGTTCATATCTTGAAACGACGCTTCGACCTCATCAAAGAATTTATAATAAACACCATTGAAACAAATGATGAAATCTCGTATGAAAAGCTAAACAATTTGGCAGTAGACCAACTTAAAAACACTTTTGACGGGAAGGTGACATGGTATATTGTATTGGTAAAACTTGATTTGGAAGCTGGTAATATCCTAGAGCGAATCCCCAAAACAAACCCTCACTGGCTTCGAATGAAAAAATAAAAAAATGTTAGGTAGCGGTACTATGATGATGAAAAAAAACAAAAAGGCAATCGAATGGAAGTCAAAATGGATTGATTTTCTTATTGTAATCATGGGTATCACCATTGCGTACCAACTAAACAATTGGAACGAGGCCAATAAGGAAATTAAAAAAGGAAACGAGTACCTCCTTAATTTTCAAAGAGAAAACGAAACCAACGAAAAGCGTATCGCAAAAGCATTGCTGTACCTAGAGGATAGCAAAGCAACTATGGATTCGCTAAAGAACATGTTGGACATTCAAGGGTTCCAAGATGTGCGTGTAGCATCGTTTTCGAACTATATGATGGCAACCCTGCGTTTTAAACCCACCACGGTTACCATGGAAAACATAAAAGCTTCGGGTGATTTTGAACTGATTCAAGATATTACCTTAAGAAGAGCTTTGATCGAACTCTATAGTGCTTACTCGGTACTCGCGATTGTCGATCAAAAGATGGCCGACTTCGTAGACCGGTATACCACCCCATTTTTCTTTGAAAAAATACGCTTTCTAGATTTTAGCCCTATCGATGGTGATGGCTTTTTAAACGATCCTCATTTTGAAAATATGGTTTTGGGCCATGATAAGTTACTCGACCAACAGATTTCGTCTTACCGCACTACCTTGAACAAATTAAATGCTATTGACATCGCTGCCAATAATTGACGGGAACTTATTTATGCCCCTCTACAATGTTCAATTACAGACCATCCTTGGTAAGATGTATCAAAAACATCAGGGCGTTTTAAATGTGCCAAGTCCTGTCAATCTTTGTAGGCAAATCCGGTTTGTAAGGCGTCGTCTTGAAAAAAGGTGTTCTGTGGCCATTAATCGACCCAACACTGCTATAGTTCCTATGTTTATTGCTCACTTTCATATGATTTGCATCGACCCTACAAACGGAATCAATCGAAAAACAATCCAAAAAATTAGATGTTACCTCTCTCCGATTGAAAGTAACCCTAAGTTCCCTTACAAGGAATAAATTGGGTACCCGCGACAAATTCATACCTGATCGTGAAGGTTAAACTTTTAAAAACAATACCATGAAAAACTCAAATGTACTCAACGGCAATCTGACCGCTACCTCCCAAGGTCTTCTCCCATTTCACAAGTACTCCATGAAACAACTGTTCCTACGACTACCACTGGTGTTATTTTTGTTGGCAGGGTTAAGTTGCTCTGATAATGATTCTGAAAACAATGAAGACACACCAGCCCAAAATTCGGTAGCCAGCTTTTCTTTGTCGGGCGATGGTTACAACGAAACCATCTCCTACAACGGTGAAGACAATCTTATTTTTTGCAGGCTGACCGGCTCAGAGATGTGGATTCGGATGGCGCGTGACAAAGCGGCAAACGGAAACGGTTCTCGTTATATCGACATAGACATTTGCAATTATGCCGGCTCAGGCACGTACGCACCGGTAGACCCGCGCAACAGACCCTGCCCCGAAGGCTTGTTATGGGATATTTTTTGGCATGATGGCGACAAGGTATATTCCAATACCGATACCTCGTCGCCTTGTCAATTGGTATTGAAATTAAATGGCGACGTGCTAAGCGGTACATTTAATTGTAGTGAAGTAATCCGCTTCGAGGGCACTGAAAGCATTCAAGTCACCGAAGGTAGTTTTAGTTGTGTTATCGAATAACGGCTTTTATGAATGGGTGGACCATAAAATTAAAGATAGACTTGGCAGGTTCATTGACCTACCAAGCTTTTTAATACGAAATGACAAAGGCGTGGGTAGTACTCCTTTCATCATTTAGGTGTATTTATAAGGGGCGTATTTTTGGTGCAATTTTAGGCCATGAATTCTGATAATGGGCTTATTTTGAAAGCGCAAATGAAATGCCATACGTAAGCAACCAATCGTCTTGTTTTACTTCTACCGCCGTGATATCTTCATGGGAATATATAAGTCTTGCCTGTAAACTGATCGCAGTATTTAAACGATACCCAAGCCCCATGTAAGCAAGAAAACGTTGATTGCCCTGGGCCGATATCGAAAGCTGATCAATGAATTCATAATTTAGTTTTAAGGAAGTCCCCATCGTATGTTCGCCATATATGCGAATGGTGGGACGTACAATTCTGAAGGTCGTTTTGGGCATATCGTTGTAGATCACCACACTGGTGTATTTTGAAAAATCGCAGATGACAGCTGTCGAGATCTTTAACAGATGCTTAGATTCTATAACAGGCACCCAGGTGACTCCTACCCCATTTTGCAGCCGTCTTTTTATGCTTAGCCGAAAATTGGTTTCGTATAGGGTTAGATAAAACGGATACAGTTTTTGAAACGGTTTGTACTAAATGTAAGCATTCGCGGTGTAGTTATGATCAATTTTTCGTTTATTGACTTCCCCATACCTAAATTGATGTGCCGTTTTAAATACCCATTTTTTGTTTGGAAAACTGTACAGGGCTTCCAGGTTGTTTGTCGAAAGGATTCTTTCTACGTTTCCAAAGGCGAAATTCCCCGAAGTGCGTAGCTGTATGCTCCAGGATAAGGTATCGGTTTCGGTTATTTGTGCTTCTCCTGCAAAAAAAGGCAACCATATCAACATTGAACACAGCACCAAAACCGATTTTTTCCTTACCATACTGCAATGACTCTTGTAATGCCTCCTGTTCCGCCTTCAACTTTTGGCGCGCCAACAAATAAATAAGCTCCTTTCAGGGGAACTTTTTCAAGGTTTGCGACCGCTTCCAATGCCCATTTACCGGCACCTAAAACCATTTTATGGGTCTTGTATTCACTATCATAACCGGGGTCAAAGGAAATGACATCGACCCCAACACCCGAAATACTGCGCTCGCTGATGAGAAAGTTAGCGGCCTCTAGCGAAATACCAGGAAAGTGCTTTACATGGTTCTCATCCAACCCCAAATACTTGGCATCATGTAATAGCGCTTCCCATCCCGAATACATCATCACACAAGCGTTTTCAGGAATCGTACCGTGGGTTGCCTCCCAAGCTCGTATGTCTTCGAGGGTCAATTCTAAATCAACATCTTTTTCAGCTTTCGAACTTATATCGATGACCACCATGGGAACGATCATATTCTTTACATCTAAATCTTCCAAGGCCATTCCGTCTGCTATGAAATGATTGGGAGCATCGATCTGGGTGCCAATATGTTCATGAATATTCCATTTGTTGGCCCCTACCCCAATATCTTTTATTTCGGCTATGGGCTCAGCGCTGAACGGAAAGGTAATACCCGGAACTGGGATGTAAGGAAATGAGCTGTTCAAAGTGTGCGTCAAATCTTGTATGTGCGTAATGGATATCAAGTTATATTCCCTTGTTTTGGGAAACCACTCATCTACGCTTCTCTTTAAGAGGAAGTCACCCGTATACGTTGGATAAAGTTCCTTAAAAAGTATGATGGCATCCTCTTTGCTTCTCGTTCGTTTCATTAGGGGAACAAAACGGTTCAAATAGGCCAAATTCTCTTTGATGAGTTCTTTCCCGTCGGGTTTTCCATGCCCAGGGTAAATCATTACATTTTTAGTGCCGAACAAAGCATCTAGCAGATGCAATTGTGATTGCCAGTTTTGAATATTCGTTTCTTCCATCCCTGGCCCCAACCAAGGAAAAACCTTGTTTACAATAAGATCTCCTGCATAGAGCGAATGCTTCTTTTCATCAAAGAGAATAGCCGCCTGTCCCGATTCGCCTGGCTCTTTGAATACCATTACATTTAAAAAGTTCTTTTTATCAAGAAACAACTTATTGTGCCTGAGTACTTGCAGCTTGGTTTCATAATTGAAGCCTTGTGGGCTGCTCGCCGTTTTCGGTTTCATTTGAGGAACATCTTCCATGAGTCCGTTTGCACTGGCATAGGAAGCGTACTGTACAATGTGGTCTTTTATCGCTTGAGTGGCCACATATACTTCCGGGTCACCATTTTGCCGTAAAATATCGTGCAGGCCTTGAAAGTGGTCAGGGTGTCCATGGGTAATGAAAATGGTTTTAAGTTTCTTCCCCGTTTTCGCAACTGCGGTAGTGATGGCAGCAACCCCTTTCCCCGACCTCATAGCATCGATCAGGGTAAGGCCATTTTTACCTTCAATCAAGTACACGTTCTCGTCTGTAGCTCCTGTAATGGCAATGGGCTTTAAATGATGCTGCGACCAACCGACACCTGGTAATACAAGTAGTGCGATTAAAAATAGCATGTTCTTTTTCATCATCTGTATCTTCGTTAATCTTCTATGTAGGGACCGCCAACTTCACCCCAGCCCCATTTGGGCATCGGTTCATCGGGAGTCATTTCAATTTCTTCGAGCTTTGAATTCAAGACCGCCAACCTTGTTCCCCACTCAATGTAGGCAACAAAGGCCGATCGAAACTCCGGATCATCGGGAAGGTCAAGTTCATCGGCCGTTTCAATAAGTAGATAAACCCATTGTTTTCTGTGGGTTTCATTTAGGTGTTTTGACAAGTGTTTTTGAATCATTTTAAAATGGGTACCACCTTCTTCGGTGTACATTTTAGGACCACCAAAAACCTCTGCTATAAAGTGCGCCACATGCAATTGATGATCGGCAGACATGTGTTTAAATATGGGTTCTAATAGCGTATCCTTTAAAACCTTGTCATAAAATTTTGAGATGAGCGCTTCAAAAACGGGCATACCGCCTGCCCATTCGTATAAAGTGGGTGCTTTCTTCATTTGCGTTTTTTTTCGATTTGTATTTTTTTATATGGGTTCAAACTTATATTTTTACCATCATTTTTGCAAGTACTAACATTTTGATACAGTATAATTTATTATTTTAAAATTCTGATTTTCAGTATAATACAAAAAATTAAAATTATGTTAAAGAACAATGAGAACGTCGTAATTCAATTAAATGGCAAAACATACTTTTGTCCTGTAGAGGTTACCATGGATATCATTGGAGGCAAATGGACCGCCCCCATATTGTGGTACCTCATTGAAAATACCCGGCGATACAGTGAGTTAAAAAGGCTCCTGGTCACTATTTCCGAAAGAATGCTCATCAAAGAATTGAAAGCACTTGAAAAACACGGTCTCATCGAACGGAAAGCATATCCGGTGGTACCGCCCAAGGTGGAATATTCTTTATCGGAGGCCGGTAAATCGCTGATTCCCTTGGTACAACTCATTTCCCGTTGGGGAGAAGAATTCTCCAAGGAACATGGTAAATATGTGAAGTAATCCTTCATTTTGCCTTGCAGGTATTTTTCGATTCGCCATACGGCATGAACCAAATTGCCGTAACCAATTGGTATGAAGTGAATGAAAATCGGTTTCTTTTGGTGCTACAAGTTCGAATCTTAGTGGCAACTACAATCGTCAATATCCCATCGCTACATCCCTCCAATCTGTTTGATTTCATACTAATAACAACGCTCCCAAAAAGTCTATCTGTTTAGGAAGTACCTAGTTAGTCAAATATTCGGGAAAAGTTGTTTACTATTATAAGGGTAGACACAAATTTGTAAAATGAATTGCTTGGATACAAAGAATGGGCGAGCTATCGGCCCGCTCTTAACTTTTAGATTATGTCACGTATCACCTCCTTGAAGATTGGGAAAGCAAGGCGTCTTCTTATCACTTGCTGCCGCGCGACTTTCGTTTTTTAAGTTTGTTTTTCAAATGAAAAACATAGGTGGCATTAAAGCCAAAATTGAGATTGGGGTTTCGAAAATTAAAGTTGTTCCTAGTTTGTGCAATAAAGGCATCTTCCACCATATTTACGGCATTGGTCAGCATAAATTGCAGCATAATATCCCCCAGTTCCCAATTGGCACCAATGGCAAAGGTATCAAAGGTCTCGAACGATTCGATCGGGTTAAAGGTATGATAGTACTCCGATACCAAGCTTAAATGCCCCCCAAGCTTGTAGCGCGCTCCCAACCCTACCGCAAAGAAGTTTTTAGGGTCATCCTCGGCCAATGCCAAGGTTTTATGTATATAGGTGGGTGAAACTTGTAAGGAGAAGTCTTTTGACACCTTCTTTGACAATAATAGTTGCGAAGTAAAGGCGGCCCTCTCTGAAAAGTCGTCTGCAATAGCTTCACTTGCTATGGGGCTGCTGTTATAACTCATATTCTGAAAAAGCGTCATGCTAAACGGGCGTCCCTTTTCTCCGGCATGTTGTAGCATTCGATACTTCAGATGTGCATCAAAAAGACCATCAAAGGTGGTTGCCCCGGCACCCAAGGTGAGCTTATCTGTAATACCGTATTCAAGGGCTATGCGGCTGCTCATCCTATCTACCACAAAGCTTTGGCTTCTTTCGGCCGGCGTATTCCAAAATCGATTCGCAACAAACAGTTCTAAAATTCCCTTGCCCCGAACTTCAGTGGAGTGCCCTACAGTGATTCGCGTCATCTTAAATGTCGCCGGTATAAACGGCACTTCATTTTGCTCTTCAGATTCTAAAATTCCCAATAGGTCTTGTGAAAATGAGGAATGCACCGTGGTCAGCAATACGAATGCCAACGTAAAAATCGTCTTAGTCTTCATAGGGCTCGTATTCAAATCTAAAATCTATTGAAATGCTCTTGGCTATGTTTCCGGCGAGTAAGGGCGGAATGTTGATATCGTAGTCTTTTACCAGTGTTTCAAAATTACCAGAAACTACGTATCCATTCGAATCATTGGTTATTTTCACCTTAATTTCCAACTGCTTTGATACGCCGTGCATGGTAAAAAGTCCTTTTGCCATACGGGTCTGTTCTCCCTGGGCCGCAGGATCAAAATCAACAAGCACCCCTTCAAAAACCGCTTTCGGATAAATGTCAGACTCTATATAACTCTCGTTGAAATGCTCTCTCATCAATGCCTTTTCAAAAATAAAGGCATTCATAAGCATGCTTACGGCAATTTCGCCTTTAGATAGGTCGATCACACTGAGTACTTGGTTGTTTTCGGCCTTGATATCTTCTACCGATGTATGCGAAAAAAAAGACACCTTCCCCTGACGGGCAATCACCTTCTCGTTCGAATCAGCATCCGAAATACTTAAAAAAGCTATTAAAAAAACAGCTAATATTCTTACCATTCTAATCGGTCTTGATCACTACACAATTCAACATAATAACGTCTTTTAAAATCCCCTTTAAAAGCCCTTTTACTAAAATCGAATCTCCGCTTTTTACGGCTTTTGTTGTGTTTATTTGGTTGGTATTCATATCACATATCACATAGGTCTCGCCTACTGCATTTCCCTTTAGCAAAATGGTATATCGGTCGTTCACATTGTTAATTTCATGAACAGTCCCCTTTACCGCAATGACAGGTTCGCCATCAATTGTCTTGCTTGCACTGGATTCCGAAATCAATTGCTCCACTGTATATACCTTCGTTGCCGGCACCGCTGTAAGATCACCATTTAATGGATCATTACAAGCTAAAAAGCACAGCATCGCAATCGTAAAAACCAGTGCATAGGAAAATCTGGCGCTCCTTCTCATATTCCTATCTTTAAAAAGTAGTCAAAACTAATGTTTATGTCGGACTTTTTATAGCCCAAAAATTTAAATAATAACCCCCAAGAGCACTTGGGGATTATTTTATTGAGAAACAGCAAATTAATCACTGATCGAAAAAGTTCCCGTCATACTCCCATGAAATTCGCAATTGTAAAAAAGCGTATCGGGTGCATCGGCAGGAACTGTAAAGCTAATTGTGCCGGTCGAAGCGCCATTATTTGCTACACCCTCGTCAAAGGCATTTCCGGTACCTGTTCCCTGTACCGATTTAATGATAAAAGGATGTCCCGGGGTATTCACAACAAATTCATAGGTGTTACCTCTTCGCAGATTAAAGTTTGGGTTTTCATCACCTGCAAAGCCTTTCCCACCGAAAACATAGGAAACGGCACCGTTGTTACCAACATCAAAAGAAGTGGTCTCCGCTGCAGCTACAATTCGAATTCTACCGGTCATAGAACCGTGAAACTCACAGTTGTAAAACAAGACATCGGGCGCATCTTCGGGTACGGTAAAAACCAATGTCCCACTCGATGCCCCATTATTGGTGACCCCATCATCAAAGGCATCTCCTGTTCCTGTACCCTGTACCGATTTTATAATAAAAGGGTGCCCTGGTGTGTCAATTACAAATTCATAGGTGCTGCCCCTTGTCAATTCAAGTGCCGGATTTTCCAAGCTGTTAAAATCAAACAGATAGGCCGAAGCGCCAACATTTGAAACGGCGAATGTTTTTTCAACAATTGGCGCGGTATCTTCTGGTTCGGGCGCATTTTCAGTATCGGGATTCAGAATGGGCCATACACCGGCTACCGGGAATCCTACCCCAAAATTGTCTCCCCTGTTCTCATCGCCACCAAATGTATATAGCGGCCACCCTTTGTAGGTTAATTGTGATTCCCCAAAAATAGCGATCGCCCCAAAATCATCCTTATTTAAAATACTGGGTATATTTTGTAATTCCGTATGGAAAATAGGCCACACCCCATTATTTGAAAAATCTTCGTTCGTAAAATTATTGGTCGCGCTTTTATCATTAATGAAATGATACAGGGTGTTCCCATTCGTATCGGTCATATACACCGTCTCTTCGTCGCCCGCTTCGAACGCACTATTAAGATTCGTTTCGTTCCCGTCAGAATCCCTACCTACAAGCTGCGCTTTTGCAACCATTACCGAATAGTCTGGTTTGGCTACAAACCAAACACCGCCCGCCGCATCGCCATTGATCTGGCCCGCCTCGGCATCGCTAGAAAAGAGGTACAAGGGCCATCCCTTATAAGCCAGCTGTTCGCCCCCATCGGTTCTGGTTATGGTACTGAAGTCGTTTGCATCCAGGCCATCATCAAAACTCAATTCACTTGGATTAAAAGCGGGCCAAGTTGTAATACAACCATCTACGCAATTAGAATCTCCCTTACTGTCGGGAGCAAAAAAATACAGGCTAAACCCTTCTGCATTGGTAAGCACTGATCCAAAGGTGGCATCAGTGGCCAACCTCACCGAATTCTGAACATCTACAGGATCATCGGTTCCCTCCTCCTCGGGTACCGGTTGTGGGTCATTACCATAACTATCATCTGAACTACAACTGATCGCAAAGAAGGCGACCATGACTACTAAAAATACTTTTTTCATTTTATTATTATTTTAGATTTATTAATTTATTTATGATGCCAAAGAAACCCATGAACCAAGGTGTTTAAAGACAAAACCTACGTGAAAGGGAATATTCGGCTTTAAAAGGGAATCGACTTTCGGAAAACCGCCCCAATCGCAACACCGGGGGTTGAAAGAAAAAGGCCTTCAAACCGAAGGCCTTTAAAAACCACCTAACTTAACACAAACACACTTTCGTTTTTAGGAGCATATCCCGATTAATTCGTTCCCCCGTTTCAGGATATCCCATCTCGGTCAAGGCGTTGAGTACATCAGACAGTTCATTGGCCCTTAAAAAATTAAAAACGACTAACGACTCTTGCGGATATAGCTGCACATTAGAGACATCCCTTATTTTTGTCAACTTCTTTTGTATGACACTTTTGCAGCTTTCGCAAAAGTTGTTTTGAACCTGAATTCTTGCAATTTGATGTTTCATTTGTATCGTTTTAGTTGAAAACTCTAGAAAGATTAAAGCCAAAGAAGAAATCACCACTGCCCCAGTCACCGGTTCCCTGTCCTAAAAAGCCATTCGTATTCATTGGCTGGGCATTGGTAAAATGCAACTGAAAAACATGGCCACCGGTTTCAATATCGATCCCCACCGAAAGGGGATTCTTAAATGGTGAACTTGATGCCCTATTCATATGAAGACCATAATCAAAGTTGATCGAAAACCTTTTGGTCAACTTATGTCTTCCTCCAAATCCCAGTACGTATTGAGAATTTTCCTGTTCGGCTACCGACACTAGGTTGTCATGAAAAAAGGTGGGCATCAATTGTAGTGAAAAATTCTTATTGAATCTTTTTGAAATTAACAACTGTACCGTATACCCCAGCCGGTTTTCAAAGCTTAGGCCCGGTAAGACATCATCATCCAAAGCGGTATTCAACAGTATGTTGTTCGAACTCACGATTGTAAAAGGAAAGCCATTCGCCTTTTCTCTTACCAATCGTACCTTCAAGGATGATTCATAGATCTTTTGAAACGAGCTTCTAGAAAGACCGATATTGATTCCGTCTGAAATCGCATACAGAAAGTTCAACCGCGTAACGGCCTGATCCAATCCGAAAAAGTCTTCGATACCTGTTTTTACTGAACCAAACCGATGCGAAACCACGAAGTATAGTTCGCCTTTGGAGACCATTTTCGTAGATTCAAAGTTTACGATCTTCAATCCTTTGAACGCCGCACTTTTGAAAGTGTTCGTTGGGACCGAATCAAAACCTGACAGCAAATCTTCTTGGGCATGCCCCACACTTATTACCAATAGGCACGCGATGAGTGATAGTTTTAGTTGCATTTAGTTTGTTTTAATGGTTGTTGCTTGATCTATTTTTACCGCTAGCAGCAGTTCATCGAAACCCACACATCTGCCTTTGATGTTTACATTTTCACCGATCGTGAGGCCTCGTTTCAAATCGTTCAAAAAATACACTTGAACCCGGTTTTCCAGGACGATCGTGTTGGTTCCGACCTCTGTAATTGCACCGTGGGTTTCTATCACCTTGTCTATGTATTTGTGCGCGGCGGTTTCTTGGTCATCGGCAAAATGAAATTGTAGTTCGTCGGCCGAAATCGCAAATGCCGTAGGCTCCTTGGCTATCTCCCGATGCACAGGATTAAATACCTTTTCATAGATGACAAAACCGGATAGAATTATTAAAACAGTGAGGCTGATCAGGGCGTATTTCATATTCGTTTTACTCATGGTTTAAGATTAAAGTTTAGTGATACAAGTACTTCGCGGGCAATTTTGTTTTTCACGATGGATGGAATTTCAATGGCAAAGTCTGAAGGGGTGACGGTAAAGCCACCCTTCATAACAACGGCGCCATTCAATTTTTGTAAACTGACCATCGTTTTGACCTCCTTTTCTTTTCCATGCAATGCTAATTTCCCATCGACCGCAATTTCTACGGGTTCATCAGACAAATTGGAAAGGTCAAAATCGATCAGCATACCTCTGAATATCGCTTTGGGGTATGTTTCAGATTCTATATAGTTTTCATTAAAATGTTCTTCCATCAGTGAATTTTCAAAACGGAAGCCGACCACTAATGCCAAGGAGGCAAATTCGCCGGTATCGGTATTGAGTACGGCAGTAACCGATTTGTTGACCGCTTCAACAGGTTCAAAAAGCTTTTCAGAAGCTTCGAATTTCAGGTAACCGGCCTTATCAACATAGTTATTTTGACCATAGAGGTGGGTGGCAAACACGCCGGTCATAAAAAGGATTGCCACCAATTGTACAGTTTTCATATTTTTCATTTGTTCTAGTTTAATCGTTATGAATGCAGTTTAATTTTCGGGTAGTCCGTTGTCGATCCATTCTTGAATTTGATCAATGGTGTTTTGCGGTAGTCTTCCAACAGGAGGCATAGCACCTGCCGCTCCATTCTGACGCGACATCGCACTCAGCATGTTATTGGCTCTGGCGCTCACCTGTTGGAAGCTAACCAGTGCGAACGGTGCTCCATTTCGCGGCGGGTCGTTATGGCAACCAACACAGTTGTTTTGAACAATTGCCCGTACGGTATTCTCATAGGTAATGCCATCGGTATCCCCTTCATCGGGACCCTGTTCCTGTTCGATTTCGACCAGATCTGCTTCACTGTCATTTGTACAACTCCAAACACAAAAAGCGGATAGGAGAATCATAAGTAGTTTTGCTTTTTTCATTTTTTACATTTTCAGATATTAGTTTTATTTTGAGCTCAAATGAAGCATTATCAGGGCTAGCCGGCCCTATTAATCTTTGTGAAAGGGAAATTTTGGGCTTAATAGGGAATATGAATGGTTGAAATTTTCATCAATCATTCGATTTGGCGTTCAAATGAATACTTCATTGAACCTGTATCTTTAAAGATTACTACTTTAGCAACTTAATAACTGCCATGCGAAAAGACCGTTTGTATCTTTTGACTTTTTTGGGGATTACGCTGATCTTTTTGGCCATCTCGAGCGTTGCGGTACGCTACTTTGTGAAGTTTAGCGTTGACAAGGTGCTAGAGACCCAATTAGAATTTAGCAAGCGAGAGGCGCGCGAAGTAGCTTCCTTGCTCGGCGCACATTTAAATAGTGGCGTTTTAAAGGATACCGCGATCGTTTCGCTACAGAATAGCATTAAGAGTACAAGTAGAACTACGGGTTTTGTTAGTATGTTCAACTGGTCTGGGAAGATTGTTTGCCATCCCGATATTAAAGTTGTGGGGCAAAGTATAAGTCCCAAGGAATCTTTTGTATCATCGATCGGTGATGATTTAAATTCAAAAGATTTTTACAGCTTGTTACAGAATAAGGAAGCGGTCGGCGGCATACGGGATTTTGAAGATACCGCACAAGAGTCGGAAGTAGTTTATCTACACCCCGTACCAAATTCTGACTGGATCGTTGCAGCACATGTGAATACCCAATTGGTGATGAGCCAGATAAGCGATTTGAGAAGTAAGTTCTATAATATTTTGATTATTATGGGGCTGGTGATGATCGTAACTTCTGTGGTGACCGTACGATTCATAGGAAGTACCTACGAGAACAAATTGGAAGAGAAGAATGTAAAACTTTCCAATGAGGTCGTTAATCTGGCAAAACTAAATAGCGCCGTAGATGCCTACCAACAAAAAGTCGTTGGGCGATCAACGGAGCATAGTGAAGATGATAGTGCGTCCAAAAAGCGTATACTTACCTATCACCGAAACGAACTTAGACCGGTCGCTACCGCAGAAATAGCCTACATCTATACCGAAAGTACCATTACCTATGTGGTGTGCATCGACTCTAAACGATCTACGTCAAACGCTAGTCTTGACGAGCTTATTTCAAATCTTGACGGCACCCATTTTTTTAGGGCCAACAGACAATTTATCATCGCAATCTCTGCAATTGAAAAAATAGTCAAATACGGGAACAACCAACTCAAGATCTTGATCAACCCCAATTCCGAACTCGATATCATCATCAGTAAAAACCGTGCCGCAGAATTTAAGCAGTGGCTGAATCTTTAGATTAACGGGGTTTCTTTTTGAAAAACAGTTCCTTTACATACTAGTAAAGAGTGAAAGCTTAGAAAATATCCTTTTTTACTTTCAGGATCGCATTCATATGATACGCTATTATTTTGTCTCTCCCTCCCCTGGTCATTAGAATGGTCTTACATTCCTCCTCATTGTCCATAAAAAAACTTTCAGTGAGAATAGCCGGCATCTGCGTTTTAGCGAGTACAAAAAACCGCCTTTCCTTATCCAAATCGCCATCTGAAAAATCGGTTCGCAACCTTCGATTGGGAAAAATTTTCTGATATTCTTCGCCAAAAACAGTGGCAATTTTATCGCTTTTCGTATCACCGGGCGACGTAAATATTTCGGAACCATTACCACCCCCTGCGTTGGAATGTATACTTAGGTAAAAACTCTTTTTACCCGCATATACATTGGCCCGTTTTACCCGGGTCTCAAGGTGTACGTCTCTATATTCAGGTGCCAGGTTGACATAGGCTATTTGCAATCGGCTCAATTCTTGCACCATTCCGTTTACAATGGCACGGTTGAACTCTCCCTCAAAAAGCTGTGAGCCGTCCGCCCATCTCGGGCTTCTTTTCCCTGGGGTTTGGTATTCCTTGTTGATGATTCCGCCATGGCCATTGTCTAATAATACAATCATTTCGTAGCTTTTAAATATGGAGATGAATACATATTTTTATAGTCCTCCTCCCCTGTCCTATTTGTTCGATGCAATATGAACCTCGCCCATTGCGGCTGAAACGCTCGAACCAAACCGGGAGCATGAAAAGCGCCTATCAGAATTTTCAGCTGCCCTTAGTACTAAAAATAAACTAAATTTGATTGTTTTAATAATTTTTTAGGGACCTCCCCAATTTAGCGTCCCAAAACCCTATAGAACGGGGCTTAAAGTTGGGCTATTCGTAGTATTCCCAGTTAGAGAAGGCACATCATGAGGGTTTTTCCCTCAATCTTATTGGAAAATTAATTTTGACAAAAGCGTGGTGTAGTTTAACTTTGAAAAACAGGCAAGGTTCTAGCTTGTTTCTCCCACGACCTAAGTAATGCTGTATTCGTATAGGAAGCGTTTCGCACTAGTTTGCTATTGCCCAAGGCCAAAGAACTTAAGTGAAGTACTCCCCCAGACCATTGTTGAATTAATTTAAAGACCAACCCAATGACAAAGAAAGCACGCCTGTTCGGGAGTAGAATAGACCTTAGCACTAGCAACACCGTACTACCGGCCGAGGTCTCCACGAAATTTAAGCTAAAAAATTGTGTGCAGGTATCGGCCACTCGCTCGAACAACAGCCCCGTAGAGGTAGAGTTTGATGATAACGATCTGTTGGCCTTGCAATTTACCGACGATACGGAATGGATAGGGCATCCTGAAGATATTCAGGAAATCTACAACGAACAAACCCTATCTAAACGCGCCACGAGCAAGGAGGACTATCTTTTTGAGGTTCAGATTTCAACGACCACTACCGACAGAGGGGCTTTAAAGAGTGCCCTGGTAAAGGTCTTTAGTGTATTCGGCGCAAAAAGCCCTGCTAAAACCGGCATGAAAGCCCTGGGAATCGCCTATGACAAAAAAGTACAGCCCGCTCCCGGACTCTATGAGATAGATGCCTCTTTTAAGAGAACACCCTTTAAAAACATCAATACTTCCAAGCCATGCCTTTTATTGCTGCATGGCACGCTATCTACCACCATCGATGCGTTTGGCGGTTTGCAAACCACGGAGGCCTGGAGTAGTATCGTAGAGCAATACCAAAATAACATTATAGCCCTTGAGCATTATACGCTGTCGAAAAGTCCACTTCACAATGTACTTGACTTTCTAAAATCGTGCCCCGATGATTGCACCTTTGATATTCTGAGCCATTCACGCGGGGGACTGATTGCAGATATTTTGGCCAAGTGCGATTCCCAAAACAAGGAAAACCATGTGGTCGGTTTTAGCAAGAACGAACTTTTAATACTCGAAAGGCATGACAAGGTATCGCACAAACTCATGTCCGACATCAATAAACAACTGTCAAAAAAACGCATTACCATCGGCACGGTAGTGAGAGTGGCGGCGCCTTCGAGCGGTACTACCATTTTATCGGAGCGGGCCGATCACTTCTTCAATTTGCTATTAAATGCCATTTCCCTTGCCTTCGGCATTCGAAATCCGATGTACAGTATTGTAAAGTCTTTTCTTTTGGAACTGATCAGTCAAAAAGAAGACCCCGAAGTACTGCCCGGTCTCAATAGTATGATGCCGGAATCGTTGTTTCAAAAAATGATGAATGCGGCCGATACCGAAGTGGTAAGCGACCTATACACTATTTCTGGTGATGCTGAAGTTGGCGGGTTGAATTTTAATTCGCTCAAGGTGATCCTGGCGAATTTATTCTACCGCAATCCCAATGACCTAGTGGTAGATACCGACCGAATGCTTCATGGTGTAAAACGGGTGGGCGGCACCCATACCTTTCTTTCGCAAGACAGTGAAACCAATCATTTCAACTACTTCAAGAATCGCAATTCTTGCGCAGCCATTCTACAGGGATTGGGGGCCACTAATGAAAAGGTCGTAACCCTATTTAAGCAAGAAGTGTACAACCAAGGCCAACGCGGAATCTTGCTTGATAAATTATCGCTCGATGGCATTAACTTCCAACCGGAAAAAATTACCCGCGATGTGGTGATCTTACTTCCCGGTATCATGGGATCTACCCTAGAGGCAAACGGGCAGGATCAATGGGTGCAAATGCGAAACATTAATCAGGGTGCCATCTCAGATTATTTAAAAATCGACGCTACCAATGTCACCGCCTCCGGTATCATCGAAAAGTACTATAGTAAGCTTGGTACGTATCTCGAGGCAGACTACGATGTGATCAGTTTGGCCTTTGACTGGCGCGCATCTGTTTCGGTGGCGGCGACCGACTTAAAAGATTGCATCGAAGACCTGCTTTTGAACCATACCGTTAATATACACATCATAGCCCATTCGATGGGTGGCCTGGTCGCACGGCAATGTATGATCGACCATCCGAAAACATGGGGGAATTTCAACTCGAACGGCAACAATAAATACATTATGCTGGGCACCCCTTGGTTGGGTTCCTATCTTATTATGGAGGTACTTACAGGGCATAGTAGAAGGGTAAAACAATTGGCCGCAATCGATTTTAAGAATAACAAAAAAGACCTCCTGGCCGTATTCTGGGAGTATACCGGTGTGTTCGAATTACTTCCGATCGAAAAAAATGGAACGAACGATTTTTGGGACTTTAATTTTTGGACCGGGATTCATGCCAAATCCAATTTAAAGCATATGCCCAAGCCAAATCAGCACAACCAAGCGCTCAAGGACTTTGCGGAGTATAGAGATAAGATACAGACATTTTTAAGTACCACTGCCGCAGACAAGGAGTTCTTTAAAAACATTTATTATATCTGTGGCAAGGCAGATAAGACGGTCTTCGACTATACTTTTAAAGACCGGTGGCTATCGTCTAAAAAGAAGCTGGTGTATAAGGCGACATCTGAAGGCGACGGGAGCGTTACTTGGGAAACGGGAATTCCAACCCCCTTAGTTGGCAGCTCGAACCTCTATTACAGTCATACCACGCATGGCGAATTAGCGAATGAGCAGTACATTTTCGAGGCAATTTCAGACATTCTTTACAAAGGAAAAACATCGAAGCTACCTACCGAAAAACCGACCAACAGAGGGGGGGCGCTTATTTCGGAAATTCATGAATATCCCGAACCACTTACCGATGCCGATGCTGTCGTAAATGCCTTGTTCGGCAGCCAAAAAACAAGCAAGCCCGCAGCCGAAAAAATACACGTTAAAGTAATCAACGGGGATCTCAAAATTGCGTCCTACCCAGTGATGGTCGGTCATTTTTACATGGATCTTATTTTAAGTGCCGAAAAGGCCTTGGATCGGTATTTGAACGACCGTTTGTCCCAACGTTTGGATATCGGGTACTATCCCGGAAAAATTGGCGAGAGCGAAGTATTCTTCAATCTGAATACCCAGCCCAAAGGGGCCATTGTTTGTGGTCTTGGCACCACCGATACCCTTACCACCTTTCTATTATCGAAGACCGTAAAATTGGCCACCCTTAAGTATGCCATGTTTATGCGCGATAACTATACCTTGCCAAGGGCCAAAAAGCACGCCCATGGTATTTCCGTTATTTTGATAGGCATCGGCTACGGAAAGCTTGCCATTGAAGATTCGCTACGAGGTATTTTACTGGGAATCTCCGAGGCGAACAACTACATAAAAGAAACGGGCCAGGGCTTGCAGACGATAAAAGAACTAGAGGTCCTCAATTTCTACGAATCGGTGGCGAGCCAGGCTTATTTTAGTTTAAGTAGAATGCTCAATACCGACAATCGCATCTCGATCAAACTCGATAAGGGCGTTTTGCGACGTGCAGGGGCCAAAAAGAAACAACTCTTTGCCGCCAATATCTACAATTGGTGGTACAATCTGCAAATAACCAGTGTTACCCGAAAGCTTCCCGACAACCCCTTTGCTGAAGAGGTAATCGGCTTTAAATATTACTCTTCCAAAGGCCTCGCGCGTATCGAAGAGGAAATGATAGGCGTCGGGTTATCGAAGGTAGATCACCTATTACAGGTACAATCCCAAAATTCGAACTGGGATAAGCGCTTGTCAAAGACCCTCTTTGAAATGTTGATCCCGAATGCCTTTAAAAATGTATTCAGGAACCAGGGGAACCTCATCTTAAAATTGGATAAAAATGCGGCGCAGATTCCCTGGGAATTGTTGCATGACCCCTTAGCCGACGAAACCCCGGTGGCGGTTACCTCTACCTTTCTTCGGCAATTGGTGACCGGCTATGGCGATGATCTTACGCAGGTTTCCTTGGGGAACACCAATGTATTGATTGTCGGAGATCCCATGTACGGAGCAGAAGACCTGCAGCAATTACCGGCCGCCAAGGCCGAGGGGGTATGGGTCGCCAAACAGCTCAGCGGCCATAGCTATAAGACCACTTCTTTGATCAATGCAGCTTCCGATTTGATCATGATGGAACTCTATAGCAGAAAGTATAAAATAATGCACTTTGCCGGTCATGGCCTGTACGACCCTGAAAATGAAGAGGTCGGTATCGCCATCGGAAACGGGTTTTGTATAGACCCCGCCATGATCAACCAAATGGGGTATACGCCAGAATTCGTCTTTATAAATTGCTGTTATTCCGGTACAATGGATGCCGAGGACGACAACTATAGCAGAGACCGCAGCAGGCTGGCCGCCAATGTTGGTACCCAGTTGATAGAAATGGGCGTCAAAGCGATCATTATTTCTGGCTGGGCGGTCGACGATGCCGCCGCCAAAACCTTCTCGGAGGCATTTTACAAACACATGCTCGAGGGGTACGATTTCGGAAGCTCGGTACAGAAAGCGCGGCTGCTTTGTTATCAAAACCACCCGGGCACCAACACTTGGGGCGCATATCAATGTTACGGCAACCAATTCTATAAATTCAACAATCGGAAAAAGCGGAAACAAGACGATCTAGAGTATGTAATTCCCTCACAGGTGCATGTTGATCTAGACAATCTGCTGGTAGCGATCCGAGATGGAAAACACAGTGCCAGTAAAACACTCTCCAAGTTAGACCGCTATTTGGACAAGGCTGAGCAGGCCAATCTTTTAGATGCACTGGTATTGGAGAAAGAGGCCTTGATTTATGATGAGTTGGGCAAATCGGATATTGCGCTGCAAAAATTTATGGAACTCTTTAAATACGCGAACGGCAATTTCTCTATTGAAGCCCTGGAGCAGTATTGCATTATAAAGACCCATAATTTACACGAAAAAACCCTCAAGGAAGATTTAAGGGAAATCGAATTTTTGACCTTGGTAGGCAAAAACCCCAGCAGGTTGAATATTGTGGGCAATGCCTACAAATATGCCTCTATAAAGGCAAAAACCAAAAAGGAGAAGGTCGCCTACCTCCTACATTCCTTTCAATACTATGAGAAGGCATTTTCTGCCTCTACAGATCGCTATGATGGCGGGTATTTGGATGCCCTTACCAATATGGTTTTCCTAGGGTATATATTGGAACTACAAGGAGAACAAAAGTTATTAGATCGGCTCAACGAAAGCAGTGCATTTGCACCTATTAAAGATGTGGAAGCCTATTTACGTGATTTTAATAAGCAATTGGATGATTATGACAAAGATGATCTGGATGTTTCGGTGCTCATCGGCATGGCGGAGACCAGCTATGGTTTACTACTCTTAAAAAGCAATTTTAAGCCCACTATCGAATTGGATATCATAGACAAGTTCAAACACATATTTAAACTGCTGTATAGTCCCCGATATATTAGAATCGAGTTATTGCATATCGATTTTCTATTGCACTATTTTAAGGACAAAACCATTCGAAAGCAGCTTGTTCAGATACGGGAAGAAGTGGAAAAATTGCTAGATAAACCTTGAATTTTTTGGTGGGTGTTAAAATTTGGTAACCTTCCCTATATCATGAGATCAGTTCAATAACCCAACGATAGCTAAAGAACAATAACAAAGCGCGAAAAATAGTAGGAAGAACAGTGTCACAAAACAAAAACCGTTGAAGTCTTTACAGAAAAATCCTAGACCATTGCATGTGGTTTTCCGTAAAATTAATTGAAAGAACTATTGTAAGGTACTGCGCGTTTGATTGCTACAACGCTTTTAATAAAACGATTACTCCTTTACAGTATCGTATTGTATTGACTCCAAGGCACCCGCTTTAAATTGAATCGTAATCGAAGCGTTTCTATCCGGCGGGTCTACAGAAATCTCGGTGCCGTCGGGTAAATTTATATGAAAGTTTAAAATCTCTTTTGATTCTTGTTTGGTTCTTAGTTTTGAAATAAGCCACTTTACCGACTCCGCAATTGCTTCATCAACTAGCTTTTCAGCAAGTTTTTCACCCACGAATTTTAAACCGGGAACAATTGCATAGTTAAAAATGGTGGTACTAACTACTCCCAACATTATTTCAACAAACTCATGAGGGCTTTCATCTTTTGTTTCGCCCCAATCCGACACCTTTAAAACCGTCGTATCTTTTAAAACATCTTGCAGTGCAAATTTTCTTGTGTTATGAAGATCTAATGCCATTTTCGCATCATCAGCAGCACTCAATTGTAAAAAACGTTCATCTAATCTACGGTATACTCCCAAACTTAATTTTTCTCCCATGATTACTTTTTATTTTGATGAAAGGGAACGTTTTATGAATGTGCTGTACATTTTGGACCGTTATATCTTAGGTTTCAGCTTTTCTAAAGTTAAGCATAAAAAGCAAGGAAACCGTTGTACCTGTCCATTGTTGTTTTTGCAAAACAATTGAACCGCATGTTTCAAGAAATTAGTGTCTCAAACCCAAAAAAGGCGCCTTTCCGACCTTGAAAATACTATTTTTTGGATTCTACATATTTTTTAAAAGTGTCTTCATAGAGCATTTTCCAACCCGCAGTTAATTGGTCTTTGCTGTTCTCGGATACCTTCCCAAAGGTCGTATCGGTCAAGGTCAACATGGTACCTCCTTCACTTTCTTCCAAGGCCAATTTCTTAAAGGTCATTGCCGGCCCTCCAAAACTGGGAGAAAGGTGGCCTTTCAGCTCAAGATTGTTGGGGGCATCCAACACCATTACATTTGCCCAGAGCAGTCCGTTATCGTCTCCGTAATCCTCATACATTCTCCCTCCCACAAAGGGTTCTATTATAAAATTTTGAGTCTTCGCACTGGTATAGAAATCCTTGCGCCACCAGATCCCTACGTCTTCGATTAGGCATTTCCAGACTAGGTTGATATTCGCTTCTATGGGAATTTCCAGTTTGATGGTAATCGTGTTGGCTTGATCGTTCATCATTGAATTTATATAGTGATTACTTTTTGATTCATACTCGGCAAGTTCTTTTAATTGCAACAGATTTGATGCCCATTGCGCTTCGTATTTTTTCACCCACCTTTCGTAAATAGCTTGTAAGGGTACCGCATTGATGTAGTTCTTTTTGAACTTCCCCTTTTTGTTCGTCAGTACCAGGGAGGAACCTTCCAATACCTTTAGGTGCTTCATAACGGCGCACCTTCCGATTTCGTTGAATTCCTCCGCAATCTCGCCAGTGGTCTTAGGAGATTCACGAATGATGTCTAGAATTTTTCTGCGATTGGCATCGGCCAGCGCCTTCCAAATGCGATTCACGTCAATCGGATCGTTTGTTCGTACCAGGACTTCGCCTTCCTTGATCATGGGGTGTTTGTTTTTATATGTTACCATATAGTAACATGTAAACATACTACATTTTTCAAAACTTGACAAACGGCGTATGAATCAAACGATATTAACTAAGACATAACTATTGAAAATAGCAAACTTTTTTTTAAAGAGCGTTACATTTTCTAACCCTCTTTGCGTTCGAAATTTAATTTTGATTAAGAATGGCATTGGGATATATCACCGAAGAACTATGAATGGCGTACTCAAAGAATACGCCTTGGGATTTCAAAAACCTGAGTTCGATTAAAAAATAGCCAGTTGGTTTGTTTGAACAGTGTTGTATCTGATTAAGGGTTTCTTTGGTAGAAAGCCATATCCTATGCTCCCGCATATAATGTTTGCCATGAAGTTACAGAAGCTCCTGTCCCTTGAATGCGCTATTTGACAAATGTTCTGTAGTACGTCGTTGACGGTCTCTATTTTGAAGTGCTTCCTGAGCATTATCCTGTCCGAGATGCTCATCAGGGAATTCTTCATGTTGTTCCTTATCTGGGTAATCAGATGTACCTCGTCTACAAAAAGTACCTGTAGGAGCTCTTTTCCGATATAGCACTTGCCGGCGAAGAGCTTTCCATAAATCCGTTTTATGAAGCTTTGGTTCCTTAGCGGCTCCCGGTCGCCTACGTTGGCATGTGCGATACAGAAGCTGATGATTTCCCCTTTGTCATTGATTACTATATGGAGTTGGAAACCATGAAACCACCCCATGCTAGACTTTACTGCAGTGGCGGCCCCCATCGAAGACCTTGTTCCGTTTTATGCGCTTATCCCCGCAAACCCTTACCAGGGTGTAATCCACAAAGTATATCCCGGTGCTTTCTCCTAGGCAGCAAGTCTTTAGAAAAAGGGCCAAGGACATCAGGCTACGTTGCATAAGTTCGGCGAACCTATTGTAAGAGACCGTTCGGGGAAAGTCATCCTTCATGTGGACTTTTATATAGGAAAGGTAAAAATGCTTGAAGGTCCTAAAACCGATGAGTGGAAATATAATGGCGATTGTCATTAATTCGCTCTTGGACATGGTCGCTTGGCGTTTGGAGGGGTTGCCCAATAGACGGTTCTGGACGATTTGATGATATTCCTTGCAGAATTGGGCCGCGTGTTAGAAAATTTCGGTAGTTTTAGAATAGATTATCATAGGTAGATTTATTTTTTAAAATATTGTAATTCAGCGCTTTAACACACCAATAATCTACCTTATTTACTACGTTTTTAGCCTAGAATATTAATCGAACTCAGGTACATAGGCCGTTCTTAAAATACTCTTTCTGATTGGTTGAACTCACTAACTCGTCCAATAAAAAAATTAACACTTGTAACGCCTTTTCAATAATGAATTATAATCGTTTTTATGCCCACCTTAAACTCGTAAACTTTTGATTAACTGAGCTATATAATTAAGCATACTAATAAAGCTACTTATTAATACAGATTTTTACTGTTAAAATACTTTTCTCTTCTGAATGAACCTTAGATATTTGCTTTCGAAATTGGTTATCGACCACAGCTGAATAATCTCCATAAACAAATGAAATTAGTATCATATGTTGTCCCTGAGATGTTTTCGTTTCCAATTTTCATCAAAAAAATTATATACAGCTTGTAATAAGCTGTAAGTTTTTCATTAAGCAATTTAAAATTCATTAGGAACATGCATTTTTTAAAAGATGTTAAAAAGATTACTATAATTTATAAACTATTACTACTGGTAGCAGTCCTTCTTCAATTGGGGTGTTATTCATATAAATGGTCTAACGCTACAAGCGGTATTACAAGTGAAGCTCCCGAGGAGATTAAATATCATTTTGAACATTTACCCAATGAAGTGATGGTGTTAACGGGAATAAGTCCCAGTTCGCATTACAAATACGACGCTTGGGAAAAAGATGAAGTTTTTGCAAAAGACGGTTCTACTATTCATTTTGATATTATAGAAATTAAGTTAAAAGACACTATGCCGGCGGGAAAGGTGATTGTAGATTTCACTTTTAAAGACGGAAGAGGTAACAAAGTGTTGATTCCCGATTTTGATTTAATGAGAATAATTCCTTCTTTTCAGACTAAGGGAAACCATCTATTTCCAGAATTGTTAATGGAGGAGTTCAACCGATATGGTGTTAGTTTAAGAAAAGAGTTTAATGAATTTGAGGCTGTTCCTCACGAATCATCGGATGCCACCTATAAAAGTGCTTTCAATCGAGTACACCGTGCAAGTATCACAAATGGCTGTTTATCCTCGGGAAAATGGGAATTCAATTTAAATTCAGAAAATTTCTCCGATTTCAATGAACGTTTAAAAAATGAGGTTAATTACAATCAAACAAAGATTTTTGCGCACACTTGGTTTCTATTCGATATACCATTGTACAAAAGTCTTTTAAAATTAAAGAACCCCAACCTAAATGTAGAAGGGTTTGATTTAACAAACTTTGACTATAACGAGCTTTCAAAAAAATCAGAAGAAATAGTGATTGATTTTGACGTATTGAGAAATCCAATAAAGAAAATATGGAAAACTAAAATGTTGGAAGTTGGACATATCTCCGAAAGACCCATCGAACTTTTGGACATGGAAGAACACTACAAAATTGAATATGGTCTTTTCTTAAATTACAATCCTAAAAATATTATTAAGGAAACGTATAAAAGTATTTTAGATCCAAAGAAGCAACCCCTTAAGATGGCGCAATTTAGAGACGAAGGTTTTTATTCGCCAACGACCGCACTTAGTTTTGATATGAACTGGTTACAATATCTCGATGAGATATCTGTAAGTTCAGTGGATGTAGGCAGTACCGACTGTCTAAGCGAAATAAAGATTTCTGGTAAATGGTCTCCTTTTGTGATTACCCTCACCAATATTGATTTAGCTCAGGTACAGGAACAAAAATTATATGGATTGCATTTTGGTTTCAACGTATACCCGAAAGGAAGGAGGTACAACCCTGCGCAACCAACGATATCTTTTGATACTGATTTAATGCCAGAGGAATTCCAGCAGTCACTGGTAATGACCGAAACAAGTAGTGGAAAGTGGGTGGATAATTTTAAAAAGGGACTTGGAAAAATATACCTTACCTACTCCACATTGGAAAAAGATGTCCTAGAGGTGTACCTTATTTCATACGAACGGATAACACCTCTTTGGATGGGAAGCGTAAAGTTACCTAGAGAACTACGAGAAAAGGTTCGAATTAGAAATCAGCTTTACAATTACTAAGTATCTTGGTCATTGAATTTCTATGGATATTCCGCTAAATAATCGGCGTTAATTTTGGAAGAACATATAAGTCAGACATCGGAAAACATTAATCTATACTTAGGGAGGATACCAAATTATAATAGGGAAGCATATTACCAAGCAAAATTAAGCTATTAAAATAAGAGACTTAAGGAATTAAATGTTTTAAGCCAACTCAATTATGAGTTACGACAGGCTACACCGGCTTAGCCGATGATATATTCAATCTTATTTTAATAAGATCTATAGAAAGATGAATACTAATGTAAAAAAGTATTCCCTGTGAAAGTATAGGAAGAACAGTAAACAAAAATGCAATACAGTAACTACGGGTGTAATACAAATTAGCACTGCACATCTGTTAATTAACATCAGCAAAGCGTCTTTAGTTAGAAATAAAATGAAAAACTATATTTTTATCATTACCGGTATCTTATGCCTTTTTTTAAACAAAATAGAAGCTCAAAGTTCTTTAAAGAGGCTAAAGCAAACCACTCGTTTCCATTATTTACAAGCAAACGTACATGTGGGTTATTTAGATGACCTAGAGCGAGTCGATTTATCCACATCTGGTCCTAAAAATAGATTGGTGTATCAATACTCGTCAAAAAATCAGCGACTATTACAAAAAGGATTTGTTCGAAAAATTGCTTTGAATTCTTTTAAGTCGAAGGTGTCTTTGGATTTTGTCGGAAGCTTACAAGACGAATCATCTTTTAGATATGAATTGAAATTACAAAACTTAGGTGCTTCATTTGCTACAAAGTGGGACCGTACTAGTTTTTTCGTTGGATACTCTAATATAAGGTTAGGTCATAACCCCAAAATTGATCCAGTAACCAACTTTGTGGCTAATAGTTTGAGCCTAGACCTTGGATTTACCCAAGACTTGGGAATCTCATTCAAAACAGCTATTTCTGAAAAATACGATTTTGAAGGCTCTATATATTCTGGCGGAGTTTTTAAAGACCCATTACTTAGCTACACTCCCGGCCTAACTGTTGCCCAAAAAATGGACGAGAATATTATGGAGCCGATCGATATTAGTTATAATGGTTCTTGGTTAGGAATAGCAAGAATTGGCACCCCCTTATTTAAACCCTTAGAATATGGAGTTTTTGCAATGACGGGAAAAGTAGGCGCAGGAACAGAAGAACGTTTTCTAACAAGAATTGGAGCTGACATTGTAAAGAAAGTAAAGGAGCGATTGAAATTTGAAAGCCAAGTTAGTGGAGGGTTAAATTCCTATAGAGTAAAAGACAATAGTATTGATATTGCTTTACAAAATAGTATAGAATATTATATCAAAAGTATGTTCTTGATTAGTACTTCAAATGCCGTTCTTTTTTCAATGCCCGATGGTGATGGAACTAGGGGTACAAAAGGTAGTTTGATAAACAGTTTTTCCTATGTAGTGTCACCACATACCAGAATTAGATTAAATCATTTTTATAATTATGGAAATTTGAAAAATGAGAATTGGGGACTAACATTGCAACTCGTAACCGGAATTGGAAAACGGTAAGACTGAGCATCTACCAATCTTTAGGACAGATTTTGCTTTAAATGAGACTGCGCCTTTCGCAGATGATTTTAGGATTGCAGTTGCACTTCCTGAAATGGGCTTTAAAAAAGTAAATTACCTCGGGACAAGCCCACGAGGCATTCGTTTGAAAAACAATTTTAATTCGAGACAATCCTCAGAGCATTTAAATCTCGATTATTGAGTAAACCTCTTTACAAAATTCGCTTTTGGCAAAGAGTCTTTGAGGCAGTTAAAAACAGAAGGAATTAATTTATATGCGAAATAAACTTGAGGGTGTAAACTGAACTCTGTCTGAAATAAATTTTAGTAAGACAGAATCATGAGAAAAGAAAAACAAACAGAATTTGTTAAAAGGCACATATTTCATGAAAAATAAGTTCCTTAAAAATACCCCTTCTTTAAATCCAAAGTAGACTCTCTTATTAACAGTTATCTTTTTTGTATTAATTGATACAAAAAAGATAATGAGGTGTTTGTTTTAACATTGTTTTACAAACCAAAAAACCCTGACGCTTCGGTCAGGGTTTCCCTTTGTACAGGCGGAGAGACTCGAACTCTCACACCTTGCGGCACTAGATCCTAAGTCTAGCGTGTCTACCAATTCCACCACGCCTGCATCAATATTTATCTTAGGACCCTCTTCCTAAGTCTAGCGTGTCTACCTCCCGATACTTCGGGGCCACCACGCCTGCATTAATTTTCAAACTTGTTCTTCAAAGCTTTAGCGAAGAAGTGCTGTGTCTAAAAAATACCCGTAATTTCGGGATGCAAATATAAAGCAAAAAATCAATTTAAAAATGCTTCAACTTTAAAAAGTTCTTTTAGTATTTTTAATGTCTATACCAAACACATATTTATGAAGGATATTACGACCTATATGGCGAAACACAAACAGCGTTTTTTAGATGAACTGATCGAATTACTCAAGATACCATCGGTAAGTGCCGACACCGCTTTTTCGCAGGATGTCTACAAAACTACTGAAGCTGTTAAGACCGCCTTGGACAAAGCCGGTTGTGATGCTGTTGAAATGTGTGAGACCGCCGGATATCCCATCATCTATGCCGAAAAAATGGTAGATCCTGCCTTGCCTACCGTATTGGTTTACGGTCATTACGATGTGCAACCGGCCGACCCAATCGATCTTTGGACCTCCCCTCCTTTCGAACCGGTCATCAAAACAACCGAACTGCATCCCGATGGCGCAATCTTCGCTCGGGGCGCTTGTGACGACAAAGGGCAAATGTACATGCATATAAAAGCAGTAGAGTTTATGATTGCAACAGGCCAACTGCCCTGCAATGTAAAATTCATGATCGAAGGGGAAGAGGAAGTAGGCAGTAAAAGTTTGGCGGACTTCGTAGCGCAAAACCAGGCAAAACTGGCCAACGATATCATCTTGATTTCGGATACAGGAATGATCGCCAACGACGTTCCGTCGATTACCACCGGACTGCGTGGCCTTAGCTATGTGGAGGTAGAAGTAACCGGCCCTAATAGGGACCTACATTCGGGGCTTTATGGCGGGGCAGTCGCAAACCCGATCAATGTACTGACCAAAATGATCGCTTCCTTGCATGACGAAAACAACCACATTACCATACCTGGTTTTTATGACAAGGTAGAGGAACTCTCGGCAGAAGAAAGAGCAGAAATGGCCAAGGCCCCTTTTAGCCTGGAGGACTATCAAAATGCCCTTGAGATCGACTCCGTATATGGCGAAAAAGGATACCTGACCAACGAACGCAACGCCATACGCCCCACCTTAGATGTGAATGGTATTTGGGGAGGCTATACCGGTGAAGGTGCCAAAACGGTCATCGCCAGTAAGGCCTACGCCAAAATTTCAATGCGGTTGGTGCCCCACCAAGATTGGGAAGAAATTACCCAGTTGTTCAAAACGCATTTTGAAAGTATTGCCCCCAAGGGTGTCAGCGTAAAAGTAACCCCACATCATGGCGGGCAAGGCTATGTAACCCCCATTAATACCATCGGGTACCAAGCAGCTTCCAAAGCCTATGAGACCACCTTTGGCAAAAAACCGATTCCACAACGAAGTGGTGGTAGCATTCCCATTGTAGCACTTTTTGAAAAAGAATTGAAAAGCAAGACGATTTTAATGGGCTTTGGCCTGGATAGCGATGCAATCCACTCCCCTAACGAACATTTTGGGGTGTGGAATTACTTAAAGGGCATAGAAACAATACCGTATTTTTATCAGTATTTCAAGGAAATGAGTACGTAGTTATGAGTTAAATTACCATTTGAAATCATAGGCCAGCTCGTTGAACTCATAACTTTTTCACGTATTTGGTAATAATCACAATTTGTGTCGGGCCTACTTTCCCTTCTATAAATTCGGCATTTTCCCGGTCCACGGAAATACGTCGTACGGCGGTCCCTTGTTTGGCCACCAGACTCGATCCCTTTACTTTTAAATCTTTGATCAATACCACACTGTCCCCATTTTGGAGCACGACCCCGTTCACATCTCTATGAATGATTTTCTCACTTTCCTCTTCTCCTTCCCCCGTGGCTTTTGCCCATTTTAAGGCATCGTCTTCCAAGTACATCATATCTAACAAATCTTGAGACCAACCTTCCCCTTTTAAGCGAGAGAGCATGCGCCAAGCAACTACCTTTACCGCATCGTGTTCACTCCACATACTGTCATTTAAACAACGCCAATGGTTGGCGTCGGTAGTCTCCGAGTTTTCAACTTGTCCTATGCAGGTGGTACATCCCAACAGACTTCCATCTAAACCTCCAGTAGATTTTGGCGGCAGCTCGTATACCTGTAAACCCTCTTTATTTCCGCAGAGTTCACATTGTGAACCGCTTCTGTCTTCCAATTCTTTTTGTATGCTCATTGTTGTATTTTGACGCAAGCAAACTTATGCTTTTCTGAAGGAAAAAGTGGTAACATGCTACTTTCTGTTCGTTTATTGGTAGCCACTTTAGCGATCCTTTTCCCCTTACAAGAAGGATAGGTCCCTTTCTCGTTGATTTAAAATTATCATTGACCGCACTAAAACAGCTTTCTTTTCGTTATGGATTGACCAAATGTAACCTACTTAGTCATCATGTTTATTTCCAAAGAAAAAACCGACCTGTTTTTCAGGTTAAGTATTTCGGTGACCGTTTTCGGTGCACTCTTTCAAATTATTCCCTCGTCCCTAACGATGCTGGGAGTGCTGGGCATGGTTGTTTTTCTCGGGATTCAACTGTATCAAAAAGAAGCAAGGGAGCCCTTAGATTATGCGAGATTGGTACTGATAACATCCTTCGCATGCAATTATATATGCAGCCTTTTTGATGCACCATACACATACCTACCAGACTTGACCACCAAATTGGCCCTCATAGCCTTTCTAATCCTATACATCAAAAGAATTATACCATCCCTTAAAGAAATTACACAGAACCAAACGCTTTTAGCAAGCAGTTTTAGTAGGGAAGACCTATCGTATATTCTTGCCGATCTTGCTACCGTCTATATCGTGATCGCCTCTTTGTTTAAAATGCTTCATTGGGAAATGGGCATCCTAAACAGCAATTTTTTATTGGTTGTGGGTCTCTTCTCGGCCTTACTATCAATTTTGGCAAGCTCAAGAGAACTTAGGTCCTAAGAAAACCTAAGCACCCTAAAACTATACTACTCGGCCGTACCTTAGGACGTTTACACTTGACCATTTATGTACAACACACCGATCAAATTAGTGGATTTTGACGGGTTTTCTTACTCTACATTTGTAGAATTGAAATATTTGCTCTATGTTTGTAGAGCAATAACAAACATCCCGTATATGCAATTGTCAAAATCGGAGGAAGAACTCATGAATATTTTGTGGAAACAGAAAAAGGCCTTTATGAAAGATCTGCTCGAGGCGTACGAAGATCCCAAACCGGCCACTACGACCATCGCTACCTTGTTAAAACGTATGACCGACAAAGGTTTTGTAGCCTATACCCTTTTTGGCAGAGCCCGGGAGTACTATCCGTTGGTGCGAAAGAAAGATTATTTTTCAAAGCATGTGAACGGACTCATCAAAAACTTTTTCAACGATAGTGCCGGGCAGTTTGCCTCCTTCTTTACGAAGGAGACCAATTTGAGCAAGACAGAACTCGAAGCGCTTAAGAAGCTTATTGATCAAGAACTGAAAAAGAAATAGTATGGAAGTGTACATCTTAAAGTCCGGGGCTTGCATGGCTATTTTTCTGCTCTTCTATAAGTTTTTATTGGAAAAAGAGAACATGCACCTTTTCAAGCGGTTCTATTTGTTGGGAACCATGATCGCTTCGTTGCTCATTCCCATGGTTGTATTTACCGAATACGTCCCCATGGTTGTGGAACAAGTCACCTATCCTGTAGAGAACGTTGCCGTTTTGCAACAGGAAACACCCCCGGCCCGCGATATTGATACTATTAATTTCTCTTTGGTATTTTGGTCTATCTATCTTATTGGCGTGATCGGTTTTGGATTCCGATTTATCAGAAACCTGTTTCAAATTATCCAAAGAGTGCGCAACAACCCCAAATACAAGTCGGGCTTTGTCACCCATGTACTCCTTAGGGAACTTATGGCGCCTCATACTTTTTTCAAGCATATTTTTCTCAACAAAAAGAATTTTGAGTCAAAGGCCATTCCCAAGGAAGTGTTATTGCACGAAG
This sequence comes from uncultured Flavobacteriaceae bacterium, assembly GCA_938010765.1. GTDB lineage: Bacteria > Bacteroidota > Bacteroidia > Flavobacteriales > Flavobacteriaceae > Pelagihabitans. The sequence continues at coordinate 45,195 of CALLVX010000094.1, forward strand.
AGACCCATGCCAGACAATACCACAGCATCGATGTGTTGTTTATAGAGCTTTTACAGGTGGTACTATGGTTCAACCCGTTCATTTATCTATTCACTAAATCAATTAAACTGAATCATGAGTTCCTGGCCGATCGCGCCGTATTAAAAAAAGATGTCAATACCGTTACCTATCAAAACACATTACTATCGTACTTATCACCCGATAGCGAAAAAAAGTATCAGCCGGCATTGGCAAATGCCATTAATTATTCATCAATCAAAAAACGTTTTACCATCATGAAAACACACACATCAAAAAAATCGATTGCCTTAAGAAGCATACTAATTGTTCCTTTAATAGCACTTATGCTGTTCGGCTTCAGCACAACAAAAACAGTCACAAAATCAACTGAACAATTGCATTCGATAGAAGGGGTTTGGCTAGATAAAGACACCGAAAACTATAAATTGTCAGTGTTAGAGGAAAATGGTTCCATGGTTTTATACATAAGTGGAAATATTTTTCCCATTGAAGAAGTTGACGGCAGTTATTCGGTAAACGTCCGCGAAACTTCCTACCCAATCAAATTCGATCCATCAACTGGTATGCTTCAATTTAATAAAACACACTACATCTCTGAATCAAATAGCCATAGGGGAATGTTTGCAGGAAGTTGGGTAAATACGACGGGGGACACTGAATTAATTATAGAAAATTATACCGCTTCCACTATTTGGACCATTACTAAAGATGGAAGAACCCACAAATACTACCCCAAGAGAACCAAAGAAGGCTACTACTTAACTTTTAATAACACTGGCTTGACTTTTCATTTGGAAAATGATTTATTAAATGATTCCGAAGGAAATGTATACCATAGGAAAGAAGGTGAAACTTCTTCAGTTGAAAGTAAGTTAGATTCGAAAAACACCTACGAAATTGAAATTAAGCTTACCAAAGAAGGACAACTTTTTATCCATGACGAGCTGATTGCCTTAGAGGA
>CALLVX010000095.1 GCA_938010765.1 uncultured Flavobacteriaceae bacterium
ATTCAACGAGTATGAATTAAAGGGCGTCCCGGTACGTTTGGCAATAGGCCAACGCGACCTTGCGAACGGTACATTTGAAATAGCGCGAAGAGATACTTTGGAAAAAGAAACGATCAAAGCGGATGAGGTGGTTGCCAAAATAGAGTTTTTAATGGAGGATATCCAAAAAACAATCTATGAAAAGGCAGCAACTTTTAAACAAGAGCATATTACCGAGGTAGAAAGTTACGATGAGTTCAAAAAAGTATTGGACAGCAAAGGAGGCTTTATTTCTGCACATTGGGATGGTACCAACGAAACAGAGGAAAAAATTAAAAACGAAACGAAGGCAACAATACGTTGCATTCCAATCGATGTTGTTGCAGAAGCCGGTAAATGTATGGTAACAGGAGCGCCATCAAAATATCGGGTATTGTTGGCCAAAGCGTATTAAAATATGGTTAAATAGAGGCCAAATTAAAGGTTTCTTCAAAAAAAAATAACTAGCTGTTGTAGTAGTAAAAAATAATTGTATTTTTGCATCCGCATTTGTGCAAACAATGGCCCGTTCGTCTAGGGGTTAGGACGCCAGGTTTTCATCCTGGTAACAGGGGTTCGATTCCCCTACGGGCTACGAAAGTACAAAGCTAGAAGTATAAGGTTAGAAGCGTTTTAATTCGTTTTTGCAGCTTGTATTTTTAATTTTGTATTTGTTAATGGCCCGTTCGTCTAGGGGTTAGGACGCCAGGTTTTCATCCTGGTAACAGGGGTTCGATTCCCCTACGGGCTACAAAATGGAAATCAGAATTACTGATTTTTATAAAACAAATAGCCTTTTTTAATAAAGCAAAAATAACAAACAGGTAAAGATGGCAAATCATAAGTCGGCATTAAAGAGAATTAGAAGAAATGAAGCGGTACGTTTACGTAACCGTTATCAGCATAAAACCACGCGTAACGCAATCAAAAAATTGCGTGGTGAGGAGAAAAAGAAAGATGCCGAGGCGTTATTGCCAAGTGTTGTAAGTATGATCGATAGATTGGCGAAGCGCAATATCATTCATTCGAACAAAGCGGCCAACCTTAAAAGCAAGTTAACGAAGCACGTTGCTGCCCTATAAGAGCTGTTTTTTGAAAGATTAAAAAAGCCCTTGCTATAGGATAGTAAGGGCTTTTTTGATTTAAGCTAAACTAGTTATTTTGAATAGGTTTAATTCGTTGCATACGCCAAAAACCGATAATAAAGCAGCTATACATGATAGCAATTATAAGGTAATGTATTTTTCTCAAGCCGAAATCTACATAAATGGCGGTATTATAAATTCCTAGGATTGATATTGGGGGGAAAAATACATTGAATAAGAGCAGACCGGCACCAATCCATAATATAACATTATGTCTTTTGTTTTCTTTGTTCCATACTTCTTTGAAATAGAGAAGTATCGCTATAACAAGGGCTATAGAGCCTGTAGTAGATGCGTAAATTTGAGGGAAAATATAAACGTTTTGAAAAAAAGGATTTATACAGGCAGATAAGAGATAGATTACTGCGCCATATTTTATAATACTCTTATTGATTTTTAAAGAACAAACCCTCCAAAACAAGTAATAGAAATATGAAAAGAAAACTAAATCATATATGTTGAATATAAAATAATTTGCATTGTAATATGCTTCCTGATAGATGATTTGAAATGAATCGAAGTCTTTAATAAAGAACCCTAGTACCTCTGATAATAACGTATAGGTGATTATTATTGGAAAATACTTTAGCACACTATCATAGTAAATGCGATATCGTATGAGGCATACAACTAGGGTAATCGCATATAGTGGAATAAAGGAATTGTCCTTTAAAAAATCGATCATCTCTTCCTTAAATGAATTTACATATACTATTCATGATCAGGGGGTGGTACACCGGTACCTTTGTTCATTGTCAAACTTTGTCCTCCATTATAGGGGTATACCACCGTGGCATTAGTTGTTGAAAAGCTTGGCATGATAGAGGCATATGCTTTCTCTTCCTCCCTGCTAGTTGTACCGATCTGAACCTTGGACGGTTTAAAACTATCTGTCAGTAATACGGGGTGCGGGTTTTTAGGGTCCGAATCATCTATGTAAAAAAGATACTCTCGCTTGTCTTTGTGAAGTGCCGGTGAAATCATGATAGAATTTTGTCGGGGATGCTCATATTGGGTACTATCGGGATAATTTGAAAAGTAAAATCGTAGCGTAGAGATGTCGACCTTGGCAGCGGCAGCCTGCTGGTCAATAAATTCGATATATTTTTTAATTGTTTTATAATCATAGTAAACGTAGCGAGCCACGTCGAACTTAGCAGGACCTTCAACCTTTGCTGCCGACTTTTCCCCACCTTTTTCTTGTTGTTGTATTCCGGGAATCGTATCGCCCATTCGACGCCGATTGATCGAATCTTCGTAGCGCTGAATTAGCGGTACCCTGCGTTCCGAATAGTTGTCGTAATACGCTTTTGCCTGCTTTACGGTCACAATTTGTTCGGGCGGGCCTATGGGCGTTTCCATTTTGTCGTCATCCTTTTTGTGCTCACAACTGGCGAGGCCAAATAATAGCAATGCGGTAAGAATTGAACGTACGGCAGTTTTTCCATAGTTTCTCATTGATTCGATTTTTTAGGATTAATAAAAGTAGTCTGACTTTTACTTGCAAAGGGGGGTAAGAATGGCAAGTGCGGTATAAAGATATTTATTTCAATACTATTTGTCTATTTATTTTTGATAAATCCTTTAACAAAAAATCCCAAACTCCTTTCGCATCGCTGCTATCGAATTTGGGATTTCGCTATTTGGAACTAGGTCCGTTTACGAAATTTATTGACTCATTGTCATTAAAAACTCTTCGTTGTTTCTAGTCTGCTTTATTCGTTGTTCTATAAATTCCATGGCCTCTACAGGGTTCATATCAGCCAAATACTTACGTAAAATCCACATACGTTGAATGGTACTTTCATCCAACAATAAATCATCGCGTCGGGTACTGGAAGAGGTAAGGTCGATGGCCGGGAAAATTCGTCGGTTCGAAATCTTACGATCCAGCTGAAGTTCCATATTACCGGTACCTTTGAATTCTTCGAAGATTACTTCATCCATTTTAGAGCCCGTTTCGGTCAAGGCCGTTGCAATGATAGATAGGGATCCACCGTTCTCAATGTTACGTGCGGCACCAAAGAACCGTTTTGGTTTGTGCAATGCGTTTGCATCTACACCACCACTCAATACCTTTCCTGAAGCTGGCTGTACCGTATTATAGGCTCTTGCCAAACGCGTTATTGAATCGAGTAAGATAACCACATCATGACCACATTCGACCAATCTTTTCGCCTTCTCCAAAACAATATTGGCTACGCGTACATGTTCTACCGCTTCCTTATCGAAGGTAGAAGCGACCACTTCGCCGCGAACGTTTCGCTGCATGTCGGTCACCTCTTCAGGGCGTTCATCTATCAATAATACAATCTGATACACTTCTGGGTGGTTGGCCGCGATTGCATTTGCAATATCTTTTAAGAGCATGGTCTTACCAGTTTTTGGCTGGGAGACGATCATACCACGTTGTCCTTTTCCGATGGGCGAGAACAAGTCCATTACTCGTGTAGAAATACTACTCTGGCGGTCGGCAATATTAAATTTTTCCTCTGGGAACAAGGGTGTTAAATGCTCAAAAGAGACACGGTCACGAACCACTTGCGGGTCAATACCGTTTATTTTATTGACTTTGATCAAAGGGAAGTACTTTTCCCCTTCTTTCGGCGGGCGTACATTTCCTAGCACCGTATCTCCGGTTTTTAAACCGAATAAACGTATTTGCGATTGTGATACATAGATGTCATCTGGAGACGAGAGGTAATTGTAATCTGAAGAACGCAAAAAGCCGTAGCCATCTTGCATAATATCAAGTACTCCTTCGCTTGCGATGATGCTATCGAATTCAAACTCAGGTTCTTTGTACCTGTTCTTTAAATCCTTATCAAAATTACTTTTGTCGTAATTACTCTGTTTTTGAGGTCTTTGCGGTTTATTTTGATTCTTGTGTGGCTGCGGTTTATGCTGGTCGCGCCGGTTGTTTTGTTGCGGAGTAGATGCTTCCTTTTTGGTTTCTTCTTCCGAGTCTTTTTTTACCTGCTTTCCTTGGGTCCTTTCGGTTTCCGTTCGGGGCTTTGGGTTTGGGCGATCTTTTTCGACCCGGTCCCTTTTTGGGCGTGGTTTGGGTCTTGTTGTACTTTTTTCCTTCGTGCTTTCCGACTTTGGGGTATCCGCTTTTGGCTTTGCTGGCTTAGGAGTATCGGCTTTTACCTTGTCCTCTAGTTTAGGTACTACTTCTGCCACTTTTTTTGGATCAGCGGCCTGAACGTCTAGAATCTGGTAGACCAAATCCAATTTTTTAAGGCTTTTGTATTTTGGCACCTTTAATCCTGATGCGATTTCCTGAAGCTCAGGAAGCTTTTTAGCTTTTAAATCCGAAATTTCAAACATTAAATGTCGTGTAAGTTATACGTGTGTTGAAAACTAATTGAAGTGTATTGTTATGTGGGTACTACTCGGGAATGATTTCCCTACGGGTAAGTGCTATAACTAATAACGCAACAATAATACAAATTATTTTCAACTTTGAATGTATATTTTTAAAAAGACATGTATTTTTGCAGTCCAAGTCGTATTTTAGCACATGTTACAACGTATTCAGACCATTTATTTACTTTTAGTTGCTCTCCTTTCAGCTTTGATGCCTTTTTGGGCACCATTATGGTCTAATGCGGTCGGAGAGCCATTTTTCGCTCAGGGAATTTTGTGGATAGCTATTGCTTTTTATGCCGTAGCCGGTTTGGCCCTTATTGCAATAGCACTTTTTAAAAATAGAAAAAATCAATTTGTGGTAAACAGATTGAATATGATATTAAATCTTTTTTTACTGGGATTTTTCGTTTACCGATCGCTAAGCTTATCTGGAGAGACTTCGGTCTCGGAGAAGGGTATTGGGATGCTGATTCCTGTATTTTCTATCGTTTTTTTGGTCCTGGCCAACAGGGCTATCAAGAAGGATGAAGATCTTGTAAAATCTGTAGATCGTTTACGTTGAACCTAACATCTTAGTAGTATTAGTGCGTGGCCCAGGGGTAGTTTCCTGGGCTTTTTTTTGTACTATTTCAAAGGAAATGTCTTGTTCTTTAGCTTGGGCAGCCAATACGTATCGACCCGTTCGTGATAGGCGTCTTGAGAACCTTCCTTTGATTGATGTTCCGATTTAGGGAGTAACAAAAGTTCCTTAAAAGAAGTAAGTTGATTGAGTCCCGCATAGATGCCAGCGGGAGGGCAGGTTGTATCAAGCAGCCCTATCCCGACCAAAACGGGGCATTTAATTGCAGGGATAAAGTTGGCTACATCGAAATATCTACTTGTCCTGTGCACTTTGGAAACATCTTTGTTCTTGGTGTTTGTATACCAATGGGGCCAACCGCCTTTTCTACCCAAAGTAGGGCCCATTGTATCAAAGCCAGCAGGGACCAACGCAAGCGCCGCCGAGATTTTTGGATGCAAGCCTGCAGTAATAAGACTCTGTAAACCGCCTTGGCTAGCGCCCATTACTACCAAGGTTTCCCCATCCCAATCTGGTCGTTCGGTAAGGTATTGGGCAGCCCGATAACATGATAGGTACATGCGTAAAAAGTAACTTTTGTCCTTATCCTCGTTCTCGATAGCCGGATAATTTTTTAATGAACCCTCTCTTTTATCCTTGTAAAAAGCCTGCTCTCGATCTATCGGGAGGTCATGCGCATTGATATTGAGCACCAACCAGCCCTCTTTGGCCTTATCGACCGCCCAAGATGGTTGTAACGGGTATACACCTGCCCATTGCACTACCAGTAGCGCGGGAAGTTTTTCACCATTTGCTGGTTTGGCAAGTTGTCCGCGAATATGACTTTGGTCAATAGAACGCATTTTGGTATGATAGTATTCGATGCTTTTTTCGTTTTCAAGCAGAATGCGACGTAGTTGTGGTTGTTTAGGGATGGCGGAAAGCTCCTTGATTTTTTGTGCCCAGAACGCATCGAAATCGATGGGCTTTTTTCCGGAGAGGGGAATGTTACTGGGGTCGGCAATGGCACCACCTATGGCACTGTGCCATTTATTTCCCGCAGATTTCCATCGTACTTCCAAAAGAACGGCCCCGGGCGTTTTAAATTGATGTCGCAGCTGAGCCGTGTTTTTCCTAAAATCCAAAGAACCTTCAGAAAGCACGGTCAATCCGCCATTTTTTATTGAGTAGTGAATGGAATCTGGCGGTTGTTCCTGCATTATTCGGACTTCCCAATTGGCCGTTTGCCCAATTGAAAAAACACCGTCAGATTTATTGGGGGTAATGGTTATTTGTGCTTGTAATAAATAGAAGCTTCCTAAAAGCAAGAGAATGCCCAGCCAGTTTTTTTTTAGAATGTACATCTTTAAAAGTATTTGTATGATGAACTTTTTTAGTGGTGATAAATTAAAAATATTAGGTTGCTATCGTTTCCCCAATTCAATAACTTCTAGATCCTTAATATCTTCCCCGTCGATGGTAAAACGCAGCATGGTACGTACATGGTGAAAGCCATGTTTGCCACAAGCACCTGGGTTCATATGTAATACCCCAAGAGGCTGGTCCCACATGACCTTTAAGATATGTGAGTGACCGCAGATGAATAGTTTAGGCGTATTCTTTTTGATTTCTGCTCTTGTTCTACTATTGTATTTGGGCGGATACCCTCCGATATGGGTCATAAGTACATCTACGCCCTCACAAAAAAAGCGTTGATTCAAGGGGAACTCTTGCTGAATAACCGCATCATCGATATTTCCATAAACGGCACGTAGGGGTTTTAGTTTTGCCAAAGAATCTGTGATTTCCAGGGTGCCGATATCTCCCGCATGCCATATTTCATCAGCCCGCCGGGCATACTTTAGTATGGCATCATCTATATGCGAATGGGTGTCCGATAAAAGAAGAATCTTGGTCATCTGTACGCAATCAATTTTCAAAGTGCCCGGTTCAAGCTTAACTTGATTTTAACTTCTTAAAGTAAAATTCCTAAAAGAATCCGGTATCTTTGTACGCTGCAAAACTAACGGTTTCTCTTGAGATATTTTATTCAATTTTCGTACTTCGGAACGGCCTATCACGGTTGGCAAAAACAACCGAATGCGATTACCGTTCAATCGGTTTTAGAAGATGCCTTTTCCAAATTGCTGGCTTGTAAAATTGATTTGACCGGTGCCGGGCGTACAGATGCAGGAGTACATGCACGCCAATTGTTTGCCCATTTTGATACGTCGATTATTGAAGATCTCAACGTATTGGTTTTTAGGCTCAACGCCTTACTCCCAAACGATATTGCCGTTCAAAATATTTACAAAGTAAACGATGACGCGCATGCTCGTTTTAACGCTACTGCCCGAACTTATGAGTATTGGTTAGTACAACAAAAAAATCCTTTTCTTACCGGAGCGGCTCATTTTGTAAAACATCCTTTGGATGTAGCTAAAATGAACAAGGCGGCGGCTATTTTGATGACCTGTGAGGATTTTGAGTGTTTTTCGAAATCGAATACCGATGTAAAGACCTATCGTTGCGATGTGCGATCCGCTGTATGGAAATGGGAAGGAACAACCTTGGTGTTTACTATAACTGCCGACCGTTTTTTGAGAAACATGGTGCGTGCCGTTGTAGGAACGCTTTTAGAAATAGGTCTAGGAAAGACAGATTTAGAAGAAATACATGCAATCATCGCAAGCAAAGACCGTTCTAGAGCGGGTACTTCAGTGCCTGCAAAAGGGTTATATTTGACAGAAGTTTCATATCCCCCTTCACTATTTAAAGTATATGGAGACTAATTCAGGAAAAGCTTTCGATTATAATTTGTTTCGACGGTTGGTCGCGCATACGCGCCCATACCGAACCACCTTTTATGGCGTTGCACTGGCGGCCATATTGCTATCTATCTTTGCAGTCTTAACGGCTTCTTTTGCTGGAAGGATCGTGAACGAAGCAATCAAAGTAAACGATTCGGAAAGGTTGTTGTATCTGGTTTTATTAATGTTCGGCGTGCTTTTGGGCCAGGTAATATGTCAGCTTTTTTTTAACTACTATGCGAACTGGCTGGGGCAGTCGGTAATCAAAGATGTGCGTGTGTCCCTTTTTAAGAAAATGATGGGTTTTCGCATGCAATATTTCGATAATTCCTCTATTGGCGTGTTGGTGACCAGAGCGGTTGCCGATATGCAACGGATCGGAGAGATTTTTAGTCAGGGGTTCTTTGTGATTATCTCGGATTTGTTGAAGATGGTCGCGGCAGGATCTTATATGCTGTATCTCAATTGGAAATTGGCCCTTATAGTATTTGCATTGCTCCCAATTATCCTGTACGCCACGCGTTTGTTTCAAAAAGCAATGAAAGTTGCGTTTATCGAAGTGCGGGCACAGGTTTCTAATCTGAATTCGTTTGTTCAAGAACGTATCACAGGAATGAAGATCGTGCAACTTTTCACACGGGAGCGTATTGAAAAGGAAAATTTCAGAAAAATTAATGAAAAACATCAGAATGCCTGGCTAAAAACAGTTTGGTACAACTCCATTTTCTTTCCGATAGCAGAAATTGTTAGCGCAATAGCAATTGGTTTAGTGGTCTATTTTGGGGTGTTGCAAGATTTGAATTCGATCAATCAGGATAATATTGGGACTATTATTTCCTTTTTATTTTTGATTGAAATGTTATTTCGACCCTTGAGACAAATAGCCGATAAGTTCAATACGTTGCAAATGGGAATGGTGGCCGCAAATAGGGTGTTTTCCATTTTGGATACCGAAAGCCAGATCGAGGATGCCGGTACGCTTGTAAAAGAAGATGTGAAAGGTGCTATTTCGTTTGCTGATGTTCGTTTTGGTTATGTAGAAGATGAGGAAGTACTGCATGGTATCTCCTTTGGAGTAAAGGCAGGGGAAACGGTGGCAATTGTTGGTGCCACAGGAGCAGGGAAATCAACGATCGTTAATCTGCTAAATCGTTTTTACGAGATTAATTCGGGAACCATTAGTGTCGACGGGGTCGATATCAAAGACTATACATTGGCCTCTTTGCGTTCGCATATTGCAGTAGTATTACAAGATGTATTTCTGTTTGCCGATACCATTGCGAACAATATTTCCTTGGAAGACAAAGGTATAGACATCGCCGATATTGAAGCGGCGGCCAAGGAGATAGGTGTACATGAGTTTATTAGCAGTTTGCCCGGCAGTTATGCCTATAATGTAAAGGAACGTGGGACCATGTTGTCTAGTGGACAACGACAATTAATCGCTTTTCTGAGGGCTTATGTGAGCAACCCAAGTATTCTAGTGCTCGATGAGGCCACTTCTTCTATAGATACGTATTCGGAGCAATTAATTCAAAGTGCTACGGAAAAAATTACCGAGGGCCGTACCTCGATTATTATTGCGCACCGATTGGCCACCATTAAAAAGGCAGATATGATTTTGGTAATGGACGCCGGTAAAATAGTTGAAACGGGCACACACCAGAAGCTTCTTAAGGAAAATGGTTACTACAATGCCTTGTATGAGGCTCAGTTCTTGGTAGAGGACGTAGCCTGATCTCTTATTTTTTTGGTAAAAAATCGTCTAGCGCCAATTGCCCCGTGAATATTAGGTAAAAAGGGATCAGTGCCGAAGTTCCAAAGTATTGGAACGTAAAAATAATGTAGAAAATTAGCATCCTTGCGATGTACGCAATGCCTTTTAGTCGGGATAGTCGTTTGATTACATATCCAATATAGATATACATCACTAAAATAAAAATCAACGAGGCCTTACCATAGATTACCGGTACTAGGAGCAGCAGTAATACGGAAGGTATAAAGGTTGAAATACTATAGTGCGCAAGAGAATACATAAATGCTACCAAACGCTCTGTAAAGTTGTATTTTTTACCCTGAAAAGCAACCCAACCGGCAATGGCCATCATCGGAATATACATTACAAACAGCAGGGCCTGAAAATCAAAAGTAATTTCAGATACTTTTTGGGTACCTTTCGTATTCGCTGTGCCTGTACCGAAAACATCAAAGTCGATTTCGCCGGAAGCCCGCGCCATCAAATAAACAACAAAACCCGATAAGGTCAATGCAATACCCAAATAGCTAATGGGGTTTAGATACTTTTTACGGATTCCTTTAATATACCCCTCAATGACTACTTCAGGTTTGGTGAAAAGATGTGTAAAAGTGCGAAGGAAAGTATTGTCGACATTAAAGTACCGCTCGGTAACATCGTACCAAAGATTCTTAAAAGTAATGCGGTTTCGAATTATTTTGGCGCCGCAATTGGCACAAAAGCTATAATCTGTTCGCAAGGGGGTCTCACAGTTTTTACAATTCATGGGACGTTGGTTGGTGGTATTAGATAAGATCTTCCTTCATTAACTGGTTGAGTTCATCGATACCCTTAAAGAGTGCAAACTCTCCGTTTTTGATATACGATATGGTTCCGGTCTCTTCGCTAACGACCAACGCGATTGCATCGGTTTTTTCTGTAATCCCTACAGCTGCCCTATGTCGTAGCCCAAAACGAAGTGGAATCGTACGCTCGTTCGATACTGGTAAAATTACTCGGGTAGCGACGATATAATTATTCTCGATAATTACGGCACCGTCATGCAAGGTGCTGTTCTTGTAAAAAATACTTTCAATTATTGGTTGGTTTATTTCGACATACATGCGATCTCCTGAAGATTTAACAAAGTCGAGTGCATTGCTTCGACCGAAAACCAACAAGGCCCCCGTTTTTGTTTCCCCCATTTTTTTGCAAGCCGATAGCACGGCATCTACATCAACACTTGTGGTAAGCCCATCTTGCCGTAAAAATTTAAAATGTTTGATGAAGTTTCGTTTGTTAGAAAAATTAGTGGAGCCGATCATCAATAAAAACTTCCGTATCTCTTGCTGAAAAACAATAATCAAGGCAATAAGACCTACTTGCATAAACGCCCCGACCATACTACTGATCATTTCCATGCCAAGCAATTCGGTCAATTTCCAAAAAGCCCAGACAATTACGATTCCAATAAAAATATTGATTGCGACCGAACCGCGTACTAGCTTGTAAATGTAATAGAGGAGAATAGCTACCAGGATAATATCTAGGACATCTGTGATTTTAAAGTCGATAAAATTCAAAAAATCCAAGCCTTGCCGTTTTGGTAAAATTATAAAAAATTAACAGAACACAGCAGTTCTTTGTTCGCCTAGAAATTTATGAAGCAAGCTGCCGCATTAATTGCACACATTCGTGGGCCTCCCTCACATCATGAACCCGTAATATATTTGCTCCTTTTTGCAAGGCATACATATTCAAAGCGGTCGTGCCGTTAAGGGCATTTTGAGCATCTGAACCCAGTGCTTTGTAAATCATTGATTTTCTGCTTAGTCCCGCTAAAATAGGATGTCGCAGCGTCTTGAAAGCGTCAAGTTGTTGTAGCAGTTCATAGTTTTGATCCAGGGTCTTGGCAAATCCAAAACCAGGATCAAGGATCAGGTCGTTGATCCCGAGTGAAGTGGCAGCTGCGACCCGCTCAGAGAAATACTGTAATACCTCCTTTAAAAGATGGTCGTATTGCGTTTGTTGTTGCATTGTTTTTGGAGTACCCCTCATATGCATCATTATATATGGCACTTTAAACTTGGCAATGATCGGTAACATTTGGTCATCTTGTTTTCCCGCAGAAATATCATTGATAATAGCGGCACCCGCTTGCAAGCTTTCCTCGGCGACTTTACTTCGAAAAGTATCTATCGAAAGTAGCAATTCGGGAAAATTCTTAAGTAGCAATTCTACGATGGGCAGTATGCGATTCAATTCCTCGATTTCGGAAACGGCCATTGCTCCAGGGCGGGTGCTGTTCGCACCTACATCAATAAAGGTGGTGCCTTCTGAAATCATTCTTTCTACATGTATTAAAATTGATTTTTCATCCTTGTATTTTCCACCATCAAAAAAAGAATCTGGTGTGATGTTTAAAATTCCCATGATTTTAGGAATTCGAAGGTCAATAAGGGTTCCTTTGCAATTTAGGGTCATATTCGGGAATGGATAGTTTGACAAACCGAGTTAAAATACGAGATTTGCAGTTGAAGGTATTTATTTTGAGGCCTTCGCTTTGAGCAATTCAATATTTTAAGCGAAATTTACGCAAATTAGAACGATTACATGCGGCATACCTTCGAACAATACGATGCGGTACTAAAAACCTGTCGGGACCTGTATGAGAAAAAAATGACCGACTATGGCAGTGCATGGCGTATTTTGCGGCTTCCTTCCCTTACAGATCAAATATTCATCAAGGCCCAGCGTATTCGAAGCCTTCAAGAAAATGAGGTTCGAAAAGTAGATGAAGGAGAGCGTTCCGAGTTCATAGGAATCATCAATTACTCCATTATGGCCTTGATTCAATTAGAAAAGGGGGTTGTTGAACAGCCAGACCTTTCGGTAAAGGAAGCATTGGTACTTTTTGATACGCACAGCTCAATAACTAAGGCGTTGATGGAAAATAAGAATCACGACTATGGAGAGGCATGGCGCGATATGCGGGTGAGTTCTTTGACCGACCTTATTTTGCAAAAATTATTGCGGGTCAAACAAATCGAAGACAATAAAGGAAAAACCTTGGTTAGCGAAGGTATTGATGCGAACTATCAAGATATGGTAAACTATGCGGTTTTTGCACTGATTCATATCGAAGAAAGCACTTCGGAATGAAGATGGCTTTTAGCTGATTTTCAAACTAGTTAAGATTTATAATTCGGAAGCGGAAAATAGAATGAGATATATTGTACAAATTAGCAGGGTCCTAGTCGGTGTTTTGTTCATCGTTAGTGGTTTTATAAAAGTTAATGACCCGGTAGGATTTTCCTTTAAGCTCGAAGAGTACTTTAGCGCTGGGGTGCTAGACCTTCCTTTCTTCGAACCCTATGCACTTGCGATTTCGGTATTTGTAGTAATTTTGGAAGTCTTATTGGGAGTTATGTTACTATTGGGATTCAGGGTTAAGTTTACCTTGTGGAGCCTGTTGTTGATGATTATTGGTTTTACTTTTCTAACCTTCTATTCTGCATATTTTAATAAGGTGACCGATTGTGGTTGTTTTGGGGATGCCTTAAAACTAACACCTTGGCAGTCATTTACAAAAGATATTATCCTACTTCTTTTAATCTTGATTTTGTTCAAGGGACAACAGTATATCAAGCCTTTTTTGGGGGCCAACTCAAAACGAATCATTACTGTGATCGCCTTACTATTATGCACATTGTATGCAAACTATGTGCTTCGCCATTTGCCCGTTATTGATTTTCGCCCTTATAAGTTAGGAACGAATATAGAGGAAGGTATGTCAGTTCCCGAAGGTGCCCCCAGGGCCATACACGATTATGCCTGGAAGTTCACGATCAAAGGAGAAGAAAAGATTATAGTTACGCAAGGAGATTACCCCAATGTAGATGGGGAATTCATCGATGTGGAAACGACTGAAGTACAAAAGGGTTACGAACCGCCTGTACACGATTTTACAATAGAAAGAAACGGAGAGGATTTTGCCGACTCTTTATTACAAGAACCCAAATTGGTTATGGTCATAGCATATGATCTCTATAAAACCAATCAGGCTGTTTATTCAGAGCTGCAAGAAGTCGCTGACAATGCCGCGCAAAAGGGATACAAAGTCATTGGGATGTCGGCCTCTAATAATGAACAAACATCAAAATTGACTAAAAAATTCAAATTGGGTTTTGATTGGTACTTTACCGACGAGACTACCTTGAAAACAATTATTCGTTCAAACCCTGGCGTATTGGTACTAAAAAAGGGAACCATTCAGCAAAAGGTGCATTACAACGATTTGGATGACTTACTGTTCGATTGATATTTAATAACTTGTGGAATGTACATTTTTAACCAGTATAGACTTGGTAACGATTCGGTGCAATAACCCACAAGAAGAAACAACTAAAAAGTACAAACACTAAATACTAAAAATGAGAAGTAAAATAGTAGCAGGAAACTGGAAGATGAATAAAAATCTGTCCGAGACCGAAACCTTGTTGGCCGAGCTTGCGGCCAAACTGCCCGATACCAATGCCGAAGTGATGGTAGCGCCCACCTATATAAATTTGATAGGGGCAACCAGATGCTTGGAAAATTCTACGATTGAAGTGATTGCCCAAAATATGCATTTTGCCGAAAGTGGTGCCTTTACAGGGGAAATTTCGGCCGATATGCTACTAAGTATTGGAGTGAACACTGCAATTATTGGACATTCGGAAAGAAGAGCCTACTTTGGGGAGACTGATGCTATTTTGGCCAAAAAAGTGGTAACTGCCCTTGCAAAAAATATTCGCGTTCTATTTTGTTTTGGAGAGGAATTGGAAGACCGTAAATCGGGTAATCATTTTGCAGTGGTAGAAAGCCAACTTAAAAATGCTCTTTTTTCACTTGATGCCAGCGTTTGGAGCAAAATCGTATTGGCCTACGAACCCGTTTGGGCCATAGGTACCGGTGAAACGGCATCACCAGAGCAAGCACAGGAAATGCACGCATTTATTCGCAAGACCATTACCGAGGCATATACCACCAAGATTGCCGATCAGGTATCGATTTTATATGGTGGCAGTGTAAAGCCGGGGAATGCCACGGAGATCTTTTCGAAGCCAGATGTAGATGGCGGGCTCATTGGCGGAGCTTCATTGGTGGCAGATGATTTTGTAGCGATCATCAAAGCAATCTAATCCCAGCAAAAAGTATTTCATTTTTTCAAACAATACAAATGTAAAATTGAAAGAAATACAATAGGGGAGCATTCAACAGAATGCTCTTTTTTTTTATAAAATAAGAAGATGGCCAATACTATTTATATCGAATACACTTTTGCGGTCCAACCTGTGCAACCGGCATCTGATATTCTTATCGCAGAACTTGGAGAGGTAGGTTTTGAAAGCTTTCTAGAGCAAGATGATGGGGTTTTGGCCTATATTCAAAAAAGCGATTGGAATGCAGGGATATTGAATTCAATAGGCATTCTTGCGAATCCCGATTTTAAAATCAAAGCGGGCTTTAAAGAAATTGAACAACAGAATTGGAACGCGACTTGGGAAAGTAATTTTAAACCGATTCAAGTAGGTGATCAATGTGTGGTACGCGCTCCTTTTCATGAAAAATCCGGGGGCTTGTACGATATCGAGATTATGCCTAAAATGAGTTTCGGTACAGGGCATCATGAAACAACGCACATGATGCTTCAACATATTTTGGATCATGATTTTCAAGGTAGGTCGGTTCTTGATATGGGAAGCGGAACGGGGGTGTTGGCTATTTTAGCAGCGATGAAAGGTGCCAAATCTATAGAGGCCGTTGATATTGATCATTGGTGTTATTTGAATGCAATAGAGAATACCACGCGAAACGG
This sequence comes from uncultured Flavobacteriaceae bacterium, assembly GCA_938010765.1. Lineage (GTDB taxonomy): Bacteria > Bacteroidota > Bacteroidia > Flavobacteriales > Flavobacteriaceae > Pelagihabitans. The sequence continues at coordinate 15,500 of CALLVX010000095.1, forward strand.
ATGCGAACATATAGTAGTAAACGAGGGTGATGTAAAACTTTTAAAAGGAAAAAAATACGATATCATTATTGCTAATATTAATCGTAATATTTTAATACGTGATATTCCCGTATACGCGAGTTGCCTAAATAAAAATGGGCAGTTGTTTTTAAGTGGTTTTTATGAAAGGGACATTATATTGATCAATGAGGCTTGTGCAAAAATAGGTTTGGAGTATCAAAAGAAACTGAAAAAAGGCGATTGGGTAGCTACTGCATATAGAACTTAGAAAAGCTGATGTTGGCTCTTTCGAAGGTACAATCAACAGTTTTATTTGCTTTAAATACTGTTAAAAATGCCTGAGGAACTGCATTTATTCATTTCAGAGGTTTATATTTAATCCATAAAAGGCTTTCGAACCATAAATTTATTTTTATGAGTACCAGGGAAAAATTACAAGAAGACCTGTTGCTGGCGGAGGATACCGTTAAGCAAAGCGAGATTGTATTATTTAATGATGAGGTGAATACTTTTGATCATGTAATTGCTACTTTAATGGCGGTATGTGAGCATAGCCCCGAACAGGCGGAACAATGTTCCTTGATTGTGCATTACAATGGGAAGTGTACCGTGAAAACGGGCGCGTTAGATGATCTTAAACCTCGTTGCAGCGGCTTACTTCAGGCCGGTTTAAGCGCCGAAATCGTTTAAAGTTGGTTTATAACTTGGTATTGACCGATAGTATTTTCGACAGACCAACTTTTATAAATCATGCCTTCGTGACGACGGTTTGAAAACATCCTTTGACCGTTCATCGAGGTAAACACTACAACTTATAAACCAATTTGGACATCTTGGAACCGCCTGTGGAATAGAGCCGAAGGAGGTACATTCCTTGTTGAAGGCTTTCCAAGAGCACAAATTCCTGTTTGTCCTTAACTGTTTGACGGAAGACTATTTTACCATCCAAACTATATAATTCTAACCAGACGGACTGGTTGTCGAAGTCGCTGGTGAATACCGTGATACCGTTGTCGATAGGATTGGGAAGCACTATAAAGGGAGTAGTGGTCAAAAAGAGCAGATCCGCTTCTTCAGAAGTAAAAGTAGTACCATCGTCGAGGACAACGTTTATGCGGTACCTATTAAGACCTTGCAAGGGTTGGGCATCCAAAAAAGTAGGTGTTAGGGTTTCTAACGCATCCAGCTGACCAATAGAGGAATATGTATCCCCAATTTTCTTTTCTACTTCAACGCGGGCAACATTCAACAAACTCGATAGGAAAATTGACAATAAACCTCCCTGCTTATCTTCCGATAAATCGGCCAACAAAAAACTCTCGTAGCAGCTGGCATCAAAAAATTCATAATCGATCGTTTCGCTCCGAATACCAATTTCTTCCGTTTCAAAAATGGGTTCTACCGCGAAATAAGAAGAAGAGACATCCGCTTTTGTAAATGCATAGGTAGTATCCGTGGTCATGGCGGTAAGCTTCATCTGACTCTCCTCCAAATTATAGATGCCATAGTTTTTTACATTTTTTTGAGGATTCCAACTCAACTCTATTATTTCTTCACAATCCAGTGCTACCTTTACGGCTGTGGCGTTCGAGATGATAAAAGGGTCCGATATAAACGTTTCCGTTCCGATAGTCATTCTTAACAATGCGGTTCCCGTTACGTCCTCTGGCAAGGGCCAAAGGTAGTAGCCGTCACCTAAGCCAACATTTGGGTCTATTGTCTCCCATGTTTGCCCTAGATCATAACTAATGGCTATTTGGCCTTCTTGTTGGTCAAAATTACTCTCCCAACGAAAATAACTGGCCGTTTCCCCATCATAGGGGAAATTATCGCCGGCCAAAGGGTAGTTCCAAACAAAGGTATCGGCTTCCTCCCAGCTATAGGCAATGTAAAACTCTTGTGCGATGCTCGAAATATCAAAGCCGGTCGCTTGTAATTGTAAGATGCCTTCGGGTGGTGTTTCTATAAAAATCTGTTCTATATTATTCAAGTGGTCAGCTCCGATTGTTGCGGGTTGTTCCAGACTAGTTAAATTACTTTCCGTATCCAATAACCAGGGTAAGTATGTAGTGTTTTGCGAATCGGTAACAAGAAAATCGATGTCGTTTACCAAGGCGGTATTACTATTTACTTCGGCCGGCACATCCGTCCAAACCAGTGTTGCCTTAAAGTTTTTACTATTTTGGGGGATGGGAATTGAAAAAGACAGCGTCTCCGAATTACCTAGGCTACCGTTAAAGAATCGTGTATCTGTCAAAACAGTTAATGCCTTATAGGCATTTAAAACCCCGTAGCCCGAACCGTGATCCGGCCCTGGCGAGCCGATGTCGTCTGCGCCGTTGATCAAGGCGGCCTTTAATAATGCTGCTGGGGCGTTTGTACCGAATTGTTCCTTGTATCGTTGTTGCAGCAAGCCTGCGACACCGGTTGTAAGAGCGGTAGAATTCGAAGTACCTGTAATGCTGTAGCCTACCAACTCTGGTTTAATTCGGCCATCGTATGCAGGGCCTCGGGAAGAGAAAGGCAATAGCCTCTTTTCTTCATCCATAGCGCCTATAATCAGGGTATTTTTGGCCATTTTGAAGTTGCCTGTTAGATTTGCATAACGCCCTAGGTTTGCATAGGTGCCTTCCGTTGGGGTTTCTTCTCCTGCATTTCCCGAAGAAAAGATATGCAACTCTTCTGGGTTTTGCGAGATATGTTCGTCATAAGAAGCGGCTAACGCCCCATAAAAACTTTCTCTAATGGTGCCATATGAATGATTTTGAAGATAAATGTCGGTATCTGACAAAAAGGAATCAGGGTCGGGTGGCAAACTGGTAAAATCGGACGTCTGTAATTGTGCTCCCGGAACTATTCCTCTTCCTTTTATCGAGGAATTACCAAGACCGGCTATGATCGTGGCCATATCCGTGGCATGGTCGTCGATCGTATCGGCACTCAGAGGAGAAACAATGAGCTTTCCAAGGAGGTCGATATCGTTGTCTCGAAACTTATTGTCCTTAACCGATATCAAGACACCGCTACCGTCGAGTTCGGGATACGCTTTATAGATATTGTTGATGTTGTTGATGGCAGGGTTCAAATCTCGAACAATACTCTCTTGAACCGGATCCAAAGATTCCATTCCTAGGTAGTGTACTTCTGGTAAAGACAATACGCCGGTTATAATAGCGGCCAACCTTCCTTTAATATATAGGTCGTTCCTATATTGCTTTATTATTTGAACCGTGGGTAGTTGTTCTAGTACTGCTCTGGTAGTGACAATATCTGTTGATCTAAGAACATACCGCTCTTCCTCATAGGTCGCTGTCAACAGTATATCGGCAAGTTTCCAACGATTATTAGCGGGTATCAAAGTAGTTTGTTTTAATTGTTTCGACCTGTTGTAGGATCTGGAAACCGACACAATCGCATTAAAGCCATCTAGCATCCTGAGTATGCGGATGCCATTATCTTGAAGATTTCTTTTGGATATAAGTTCTTTTGATTGCAGCAGAAAGTTTTGGGACTTTTTTTGTTGAACGGATGCCGCTTCCGATTCTTGTAATGAATCTTGCGCATAGACCTGCCAACGACCCTTTATTTGTTCTTGCGCGAACAGGGCTTGGGTGAAAAGGAGTAAGACTGCCGGTAAAAACTTTAACATAGCAAGGGGCATTACCCTAAAAGTATCATATTTAAAAAAAATAAATAGTGTTTTAACGGTTTTTTCGATAAACCACATGAAAGTATTTCTGTAGGAAACCCCTTTACAAAGAAAAAACTACAATGTTTTCGAAAAAGTGAGAAAAAGTGTAGGTATTTCATCGATTTTTTCAACACAAAGTACAGATTATCGATAAAAGTTAATACTTTAACGAGGTTGAAACTTGGTGCACAAGGTTTCGATATGACTAATTTATTAACATAAATACTATTGAAAAATGAAAAGTTTATTAAAATTTGTGAAATTTTTTGCGATTTTGTCAGTATTTGCCTTTGCTTCTTGTGAAAGTGAAAGTACTGATGTAGCGACGCCGGCCCCAGAGGGGGTAAGTAGTGATTTGAAGGCGAAATTGGATGGTTTTTACCTAAATGGTAGTCTTGCCGAGCCTCATGTAAATGTGTATCCCGATGGGAGTTCTGAGGAAGGGATTCTAGTAGAGGATAAGTTCTTTACAGAGGATCAGATCAACTCTATGATGAACCTAGAGGGGCAAGAGAATATTTGGACGGAGCAATACCGTACGAACAATCTTGTTAGCCAACCAAGAACGATCAGCGTTATTGGTTATACAGGCGGTCAGTTCGCATTGAGCAGTCGCGGTAGAACAGGCTTACAGTGGGCCATTAACAACTATAACCGTCTTAATTTGGGCATTCGCTTTACCTTACGTTTTGCAGCTGCTACCAATGCCGATATGGTTATTTTTGATAACTCTGTCAATAATCCAGGTAGAGCTGGTGGTGTTGCTGGTTTTCCTACAGGAGGAAATCCTCACAAGTTTATCCAGATTTACGGTTTGGCCAATAGTTCAAACAATGTAAATGAGCATGTGATTACGCATGAAATGGGTCACTCTGTTGGTTTCCGTCACACAGATTGGTTTAGTCGTCAAACTTGTCCTATAAGCTCGCAAGGCAATGAAGGTCAAGGTTCGGATGGTGCCATTCAGATACCAGGTACTCCTTCAGGTTTCGATCCTAACTCGGTTATGTTGGCTTGTTTCAACAATGCCGTAAATGGTGAGTTCAACGCAAACGACATTACTGCATTACGCTTCTTATATTAAGAGAACACGTATTTGAATAAGATTTAAAAGGGAGCTGTGGCCACAGCTCCCTTTTTTAATGTGGTAACTTGGTTTTTAAAAGCCCGTAAACAAAAGTGCCAGCAATAGCGGCAAGCAGCACAATGCCTACACTAAATGCCCCCGTACCAAGCAAAATATACATAGGGCCTGGGCAAGCTCCTGCCAACGCCCAACCTAAACCAAAAATGGTGCCTCCTAGTAGGTAACGGGCAAACGATTTTTCCTTAGCAGGTAGTACAATAGTTTTGCCTTCCATATTTTTTGCTCCTATTTTTTTGAGGATCCAAACACCTATTGCCCCTAAACTTACCGCAGATCCAATAATGCCATACATATGAAATGATTGAAACTGAAACATTTCAAAGATCCGATACCATGAAACAGCTTCTGATTTTACCAGCACGATTCCAAAAAAAACACCAACGAACAAATACTTTATATACTGCATACTTTTCTATTAAATGAATGAAGGTCCGCTAACCGAAAATAAGTGGTAGGAGCAAGTGGGTCATTAACAAGCCCCCTGCAAAAAATCCGATAACCGCTATTAGAGAGGGCAATTGTAGATTGCTGAGTCCGGTAATTGCATGCCCCGAAGTACACCCGCCTGCATACCGTGTACCAAAACCGACTAAGAAACCTCCTAAAACCAATATGCCCATTCCTTTTATACTAAGAACATTTTCCCAACCATAGATTTCGGTCGGTAATAGTGTCATCCCCGCCTCTGTAAAACCGAATGTTTTCAAATCGGTGATTGTATCTGGGGCCAATGCGATCGGTGTGCCATCCGAGAGGAAATTAACTGCAATGTACCCTCCAAGAATAGCTCCGAAGACTACCACAAGGTTCCACCGCTGCGCTTTCCAATCGAACCTGAAAAAATCTGAATATTTGCCAGCTCCCCCAATTGTGCATAATGTTCGCAGGTTCGAGGACATTCCAAAGGTTTTCCCGAAATAGATAAGGGCAAACATCACTAGAGCGATCAAAGGGCCAGAGACATACCATGGCCAAGGTCGTTGTAGAAAATCCATTTTGAATTGTTTTTCACGAAGATAGTTAGATTTTATGGCCGGCTTTGTGATGTTTGTTACAATTGCTTTTGGTTCCCATTCGCTGTACTGGAGCCTTACTAAAAAAGAATGTTAATATGTTGAAATGGATGCACTTAAATCAAAAAAACTGCGTTTGGTTTCAAGGGTCGTACAATTCCCAAATTGCGAACGGCTTTCAAACCTTAACCTACGATGTATCTAAAGACTACCATCGCATATGCACTATTTTTTTTAGGTGTGTTAACATCCCAAGCGCAGCGAGAAGCGGCTGTTTGGTATTTTGGCGATCATGCAGGTCTTGATTTTAATACAGGTTCTCCAAAAGTGCTTGAAGACGGTGCGCTAACTACAGCAGAAGGCTGCGCTACCATATCCGACCCAAAAGGAAGTCTTCTTTTTTACACTGATGGTGTTACCGTTTGGAACCGTGACCATCTACCCATGCCCAACGGATTGGATTTAAAAGGGCATGCTTCAAGTACCCAATCGGCTATGATAGTTCCTGCTCCCAATAGTGAAGAGCGTTACTTCATTTTTACCACTCATTTTCAAGTTCAAGGCGGATTTTACTATTCAGAAGTGGATTTAAGTCTTAACGGTGGCTTAGGGGATGTTGTGCGAAAGAATGTATTGCTTCAAGATCCAACAACCGAAAAATTGACGGCCGTACAGCATGGCAATGGTTCGGATGCGTGGGTAATTACACATGATTGGGGCAATAACGCCTTTCTTGCGTATTTGGTTACATCCTCGGGAGTAAGGGCCGAACCTATAGTTAGTAATGTCGGTTTTGATTTGAACTATGGTACTACTGGTAACGATGTTTTTAAAAGTAGGGGCTATTTAAAAACTTCTAGTGATGGTAGCAAGTTGGCCGCATGCCATTCGTTTGTTGGTATCGAATTATTCAACTTCAACAAGAACACAGGGGTTGTTTCAGACCCTCAAGTCTTGCTACAATCCAATAATAGTGATTTTTACGGTTTAGAGTTTTCTCCTTATGGCGATATGCTCTACGCCTCGATTATTAAAGACGACATCATACAATTTAATTTGAGGGAACGAGATGTGAGAGCTTCCAAGCTAGGTTTGAATGTGCCAAATCAGATGACCGGTGCTTTACAGTTAGCCTTAGATGGAAAGATATACGTTGCAGGAAGTGAAAGACTATCGGTTATTGAATTTCCAGAAAAGAGAGGCCTGGAAGCAGGTTTTAAGGCTAATGTGATTGATTTAGGTACCGGTAAAGGTACCTACGGACTCCCACCTTTTATGACTTCTTATTTCAATCTTGGAATACAGGCCGGCAATTTCTGCCTGGGCGATACAACGCAATTTTCGGTTACGGCCGCTGAACCCATCGATTTGGTTGCCTGGGATTTCGGGGATGGTACCACCTCGAACAATGAAAAAACCTCGCACCAATATGCAACAGTAGGAGATTATACAGTGAGTGTCACGGTAGAGATTGGGACCAGGATCAAAACAGAAACAAGGAATATTACAATATTTGAAGTTCCCAATGCATATGATACCTCCTATAGCCAATGCGATGTTGATCAAACCGGAACCTATACTATTAGCTTATGGGAACTAGATGCCGAGGTGTTGAACGGGCAGGATCCTGCGTTATTTGAAGTAATTTATTTTTCAACTGAGGCAGATGCCATGGCGAACCAAAACCAAATAGAGAAAGAATCCTATAGAAACATAACATTTAATGAGCGGGTATATGCCCGCGTACAACATATTGATGCCAATGGCTGTTATGCACTGTCTGAGGTAAGCATCCAAATAGTGCCACTTCCGAGCCCGGAGTTAGAGCAAATCTATTTTGTTTGCCCCGATGAGCCATATTTGGTACTAGATGCAGGAGATTACGCAAGTTGGTCATGGCGAAATGGGCTGGGCATTGAAGTGGGCACTTCAAGAGAAATAGCGCTAACAGGCTTAGGCAACTATAGTCTTACAGTTGTGGAGGATATGGAGGGAATAGGTTGTGCCAATACCATCTTTTTCGAAGTAATACCGTCTGCCGTACCTGAAGACTTTATGGCAGAAGTAAACCATTTTTCAGATGACCTTTCTATTAATATTTCAGTAGTAGGCACCGGTAACTTTGAATACTCTTTAGATGGGGTTGTCTTTCAAGAAGACAACCGCTTTAAAGTAACGCCTGGTAAATATGATGTTTATGTAAGAGGGGAGCAGGGTTGCCTCACACTCTCTAAAGAAATAATTGCATTGGGATATCAAAAGTTTTTTACCCCCAATGGCGACGGAATTAACGATTTTTGGAATATTGCAGGAGGGGAGTATTCCCCACAGGCAACGGTAGCTATTTTTGACCGTTACGGGAAGTTGTTACAGCAACTAAATCCGAAAGATACTGGCTGGAACGGGACCTATCAAGGACTACAAATGCCCTCTTCCGACTATTGGTTTCGTTTTGAAGATAGCGAAGGTATGGTCTTTAAGGCCCATTTTACCTTAAAGCGTTAGCAGGCCAAAAAGCGTAAAACCAGCTCCAGATTATTGCATGGTATACATATTGCTACTAAAACCGGGTAAACTTTCGCCAATTGTATTGGTTAATTCGTTGTTTGCTCCCACAGAAAATAAGACAATATTGGCGCCATCCGAAAGGGTCAGTAGATTATTTTTCACTTCCCATAACCCTTTGGTAGATAAAGGCCCGGTGCAGGCAAAATTGTACAGGTCTCCCGTAATAAATGAAACATTCACGTTAACAAAAGTCCATGAATAAGAGTCGTCACTATTCAAAGTTAAGGTGGCGGTTGCACAGGGCAGTTCGGTAAGAACATTGGTGGTTGTATTCCCATCTCCGTTTATGTCTGCAGCCGGGCTTATGTTCAACGCCGTAAGTTCGTAAGTCCCAATAACCTGTTCTTTTTCATTGTTCGATGGGGCATCGTCATCACTAGAGCAGGAGCCGGTTACGATAACTAAAAGTACTACCGTAAACGTCCAAATTGATTTGGAGAATTTCATAACAAATTTTTTTGATTCTTGTAAAAATAGTCAATAGCCAGTAGTAACCAAAAAAGTAAGAGGGAAACACAAAAATTAGTTTTTTTTGTGAAATTAATTGGGTAATCGTTCAGTTACCTATATATTTGTAACCGATCGGTTACTTTAAAATAATGAGAAGAGACGTTTTTCAAGCAATCGCAGACCCTATACGGAGAGATATCATCGCACTTGTGGCAAATGAAAAAATGACTGTAAGTGAAATAGCTAAAAAGTTTGCAGTAAGTCGCCCGGCAATTTCCAAGCACCTAAGAATATTAAGAGAGTGTGGTGTTATTGAGATTGAACAAAAAGGGAGAGAACGCTTTTGTCATATTCAACCAAAAAATCTTATTCCTGCTTTCTTATGGATAGAGCAATATAGGGCCCTTTGGGAGGAACGGCTCGATTCGTTCGAAAGTTATTTAATACAATTACAATCTAAAAAGAAAGACAATGAGTAACCAAGAAAACAGAACCGTAACGCTTAAGAGAACTTTTAATGCTCCCATAGCCTTGGTATGGGAAGCTTGGACCCAGCCAGAACATATTGCCCAATGGTAGAGTCCCAAGGGAATGGTAACTACGGTAGAACTACATGAATTTAGGGTAGGAGGCAAGTGGAAATACACAATGCCGATGCCCGATGGAAAAGAGTTTTGTGCAGAGGGTATATACACAGAAATAGTTGAGTTTGAAAAAATCAGCTTTACCGCCGACTTTAAACCTATGACCGAGGGTGTGCAGATACATGCGCTTTTTGAAAAGGAAGGGGATATCACCCATTTCACCTTTAAGGTCGTACATGCTACAGAGGAATATAAAATCGCCCAGGAAAAAATGGGAATCATGAACGGTTGGGGATCCGTTTTTACCCGATTGGACG
>CALLVX010000096.1 GCA_938010765.1 uncultured Flavobacteriaceae bacterium
GTTCTAAAAACTTGTTGCGTGATGTACCGGTAGAAAAAGTAAAAGAATTTGAACGGGATTACATTGAATTCTTGAATGCCAAGCACAGAGATGTATTGGACACCTTGAAATCAGGTAAACTAACCGACGAGGTAATCGATACCTTAACAGTTGTTGCGAAAGATTTGTCTGGGAAGTACAGAGGTTAGTTAGGAGTTCAGAGTGATGAGTTATGAGTAAGTTGAATGAAAGTCCCATTCGGATTAAAAGTTTTCAGTTTGCTTGTGAAATTGTTCGTTACTGTGATTTCTTAAAGGAAAATAAAGATTTTGAACTAGCATCTCAGTTGCTCAAAAGTGGTACCAGTATTGGAGCCAATACAAGAGAAGCACAGCGAGGGGTTAGCATAAAGGATTTTAAAAATAAATTTGGAATTGCCCTCAAAGAAGCTGACGAAACCAAGTATTGGTTAGAAATTTTGGAAGCTACTGGAAGACAAGTACCAAAGGACATTATGGATAGGTGTGAGGAGTTGATTAGAATTTTAGTAGCAATTATTAAAAACTCTTAACTCCGTACTCATAACTCATAACTTGTAAAAATGGCCAATTTAAAGGAAATACGAAATAGGATAGCATCGGTATCATCGACCATGCAGATTACCAGTGCCATGAAAATGGTATCTGCTGCGAAGTTGAAAAAAGCACAGGATGCCATTACCGCGATGCGGCCTTATGCAGATAAGCTAACCGAATTACTTCAAAGCCTAAGCGCGAGTTTGGATGCGGATTCTGGAAGTAAGTTTTCCGATAACCGTGATGTGAATAAAGTGTTGGTAGTAGCGATTACCTCTAATAGAGGCTTGTGCGGTGCTTTTAACACCAACATCATGAAACAGAGCATGCACCTCGTAGAAGAAGTCTACGCGGGCAAGCAGGTCGATTTTATGGCCATTGGGAAGAAGGCAAATGATATCCTTGATAAAAATCATACCGTTATCGCAAATCATAGCGGTGTATATGATGAGCTGACCTTTGATAATGTTGCTACGATTGCAGAAGATTTGATGGAGCGCTTTGTAACAGGAGAGTATGATCATATTGATATCGTTTATAATAAGTTCAAGAATGCGGCTACCCAGTTGATCATGACCGAGCAGTTTTTGCCGATTGTACCTGTAGAAGGGGCCGAGAGTTCAGGAGCGGATTATATTTTTGAACCATCGAAAATAGAGATTGTTGAGCAGTTGATTCCGAAGTCATTAAAGACACAATTGTACAAAGGTATCCGGGATTCATTTGCAAGCGAACATGGGGCACGTATGACCGCCATGCACAAAGCAACTGATAATGCTACCGAACTACGTGATCAGTTGAAGTTGACCTATAACAAAGCAAGACAGGCTGCCATTACCAATGAAATCCTAGAAATTGTAGGTGGTGCGGAAGCATTGAACAATTAATATCCCAAAGAAAACTCCTCTTTATTAAAATAATTGAAAACCTGACTGCAAACGTCGGGTTTTTTTATGGAATAGACCGGTTCTACATCATTTGGTATATTTCATCTTTTAAATTCGATTTTTTAGCCGATTTTTGCAGGCGATTATGCAGAACAAGAAGACCGCCTTACTTTTCATTTTCATTACCATTCTGGTCGATGTGATCGGTATCGGCATCATTATCCCCATTATCCCCGATTTGATTATGGAGCTAACGGGCGAAGGTACACATATGGCCATCATTTATGGGATGTGGCTGACCACGGCATTCGCCGGGATGCAGTTCCTGTTTTCTCCCGTCTTGGGAGAGGTCTCCGACGCCTATGGGCGGCGACCTATTCTACTGATTGCGCTGTTGGGGCTGAGTATCGACTATATGATTCATGCCTGGGCACCAACGATAGTATGGCTTTTCATTGGGCGGTTTCTCGCAGGTATTACCGGCGCTAGCTTTACGGTCGCATCTGCATACATTGCAGACATCAGTACGAATGAGGAAAAAGCCAAGAATTTTGGGTTGATAGGCGCTGCTTTTGGTTTGGGCTTTATCATTGGCCCGGGTATTGGTGGCTTTTTTGGTGAAATCGATATACGGTTGCCGTTCTACATCGCTGCCGGCTTGACCTTTGCAAACTTTCTATTCGGATATTTCTTTGTGCCCGAGTCCTTACCAAAGGAAAACAGGCGGCCTATGAATGTTTTAAAAATGATTCCAGGGGTTTCTTTGGTGAGCCTTCGAAACTACAAAGGCGTTTTGTTGCTTATTTTTGCCTTCTTTTTAGCCAATCTTGCGGGTCAGGCATTACCATCTACCTGGTCGTACTATGGTATTGAACGCTATGATTGGAGTCCACAAGATATTGGAATTTCCCTAATGGTTGTAGGGTTATTGGTCGCCATTGCGCAAGGGTTTTTAGTGGGGGTGGCCGTAAAGAAATTTGGGAAACGAAAGGTAGTTGTTTTTGGATTTTTGATGTGGACCATAGGAATGTTTCTATTCTCCCTGGCAAAGGAACCTTGGATGTTGTACGCCTTTTTGATTCCTTATGCCTTGGGCGGAATAGCAGGCCCTACCGTACAAGGGGTTATTTCAAACCAAGTATCTGAAAAGGAACAGGGAAATTTGCAAGGGGCCATTACCGGCCTGGTCAGTGTTACCGCAATACTGGGGCAATTGCTATTTTCACCCGTTTTTTACTTTTTTATACGACCCGAAGCAAGTATCTACTTTCCCGGAGCACCCTATGCCGTAGCAGCTGTTTTACTGCTAGTAGCATTTCTTTTTGCAACATGGGCAATGAAACGAATGGCCATTTCTGACTAGTATTGGTTGCATCAACCTTCGTTTTAGAACAACACCTCCCCGTTTTTTTAATAAGCGTTCACTGCTGGCGACTTTTTCGAAGTGGTCTGAAAATGCTATTTTTCAACCAATTAAAAAAAATAATGCTTCAAGATGTAACATTTTTAAATAAAACAATCTAAAGGGAAATAGCAATAAAATATATATCATGAACAGAGTTAATAGAATAGCATTTCTTTTATTTTTAGGGAGTATGTTTCTAGTACGAGCGCAATCGTTGGCCTTTGAGGTTACCGTAAAAGGCGAAGGCAGTCCGATTCTTTTATTTCCAGGTTTTACCTGCACGGGAGCAGTATGGGATGATGCGGTCTTAGAACTATCAAAGGAATATGAATGCCATGTTTTTACATTTGCTGGCTTTGGAACAGTACCCCCTATTGAAAAACCTTGGTTGCCAAAGATAAAAGCGGAAATAGAGGCCTATGTTGCTTCCAAAGAACTCCAAAACCCTGCTATTATCGGCCATAGTTTAGGCGGTACCTTGGCGCTTTGGTTGGCAACGGAAGAAAATCATCCCTTTTCCAAATTGATTCTCGTAGATGCCTTGGCCGCAACGGGCGCTTTGATGATACCAAATTACAAAAGCGAAGAAATTGCATATGACACACCCTATAACAAGCAACAATTAGAAATGTCAGAGGAAGCCTTTGGCAAAATGGCGGATCAAATGGTGATGGGAATGAGTTTGAACAAGGAAAAACAAGTTCAAATAAAAGAGTGGATGCTGCAAGCAGATCGAGAGACCTTTGTGCACGGCTTTACCGATCTGTTAAAGTTGGATTTGCGGGATAGTATTGCCAAAATCACTATTCCGGTGACTATTCTAGCGGCCAGCCACCCATATGGAGAAACAATGGCGCGAAAAACTTTTTCGGAACAATTCAAAAACCTACAGGAATATGAGATAGAATTTGCGGCGGATGCCGCACATTTTGTCATGTACGATCGACCGATTTGGTTTTTGGAAAAAGTGAAGAAAAGCCTTTCACTGTAAATGAAGTTGAAACAAGACCAATTTGAAAAATTATATCAAACACATTACCCCAAAGTGATGCGCCTTTGCATGGGGTATGTAAAAGGAGAGGTTGATTTGGCGAAAGATTTGGCTCAGGAGGTGTTTATAAAGGTTTGGGAAAACCTAGGATCGTTTCGGAACGAGTCGGCCGTTGGTACTTGGATTTATAGAATTACAGTAAATACTTGTTTGGTACAAATACGAATGAAGCGCAGTAGTCAGGATAATTTGGCAATAGATCAGTTAAGGGCATCGGAGGAAGTAGCGGGTTACGACTACGAAAAACATCTCAAGCGACTGTATGCCTGTATCAACAAACTAGATCCAACGGCCAAGGGCATCATTCTTTTAGAACTAGAAGGGTTACGGCAAAAGGAGATCGCGGCGGTTATGGGACTCTCACATGAAGCAGTTCGTGTTCGAATTCACAGAATAAAAAATAAGCTAACTAAATGTGTGCAAGATGATAAACTTTGAAGATTTGAAAACTCAATGGGCGAAACAACCTGAGGCAAAAGCACCCGAAAATGGCACCAAATCAATCGTTGTGAAGATAAACGCCATGCGTAAAAAACAACTGATTACGAACATCGTTTTGGTGGCTACCTTACTGGTTTTAATAGGGTTCTTTTTCTATGTAATGGCCTACCGTGACCAAGTGGTACTCTGGGGCCTGGTTACGATGATGGGCGCGCTGCTGCTGCGAATTGTCATAGAGATACGCGGTGTTCGGGTATTGAGCAAATTAAATAGTGGGTTGGATGTCCAGCAGTTTAAGATGCGTATGATCAGATTTTACCAGCAAAGGAAGGCCGTACATTTGGTTCTTACCCCCTTGGTTCTTCTGGCATATTGTTGGGGTTTTGTGCGTTTGCTTCCCGCTTTTAAGGCCAACCTGTCCGCTGGGTTTTACACCTATATTCTTGTTTCTTCGGTGGTTTTGATTGTGTTTTTCACATTCTTCATAGGAAATCATGTGCGTAAAGAGCTTAAAATCCTCAAATCCTTAAAGCAAACGTGAATAGCATTATGTGATTGGTTTTTCACATACTAGATGGCGGAATAATGTGAGTTTTAGGAAGTGGTGCTATGCTAATTAAGTGCAAAACTGAAAGGCCTTCCTTTGTTTCACGCGTATAAATAGGTACTTTTAGGGCCTAATTAGCACGCGATTGAATCCACTTAAAAAACTCTTTAAGCAAACGGCCATTTATGGGCTGGCGACCGTGCTGCCAAGAATGTTATCTTTTATTTTAGTACCCATCTATACGGCGGTCATGGCACCGGGGGCCTATGGCGTAGTCACCAAAATCTTTGCATGGTTCGCTATTTTCAACGTGGTGTTGGCGTATGGGATGGAAACGGGTTTCTTTCGGTTCTACAGCAAAGAAGATAACAAGGATACCGTGGTATCGACTTCCTTAATTTCAATTTTGGGGAGCACCACCCTATTTGTTTTGATTGCATTTCTATTTCAAACTGGGATTGCTAATTTGTTGAATATTGATGAAGGTTACATTGTTTATGTTCTTTTTATTATTGGGTTGGATGCCCTGGTCTTGATTCCATTTGCATGGCTACGTGCCAATGAACGACCGGTAAAATATGCGATTGTCAAAATTTCGAATGTTGCCATAAATTTAGGACTGAACATTTTCTTTTTAATCGTATTGCCAGAGATTGTGGAGACCAATCCCGACAGTGCTTTTGGTGCGTTGTACAAGGCCGACTTTCAAATTGCATACATTTTTATTGCCAACCTTATTGCGAGCGGCATAACACTGTTGCTCATGCTCCCAGTGTATTTAAAGAGCAAGTATGTATTTGATTTAGAACTGTGGAAACGAATGATCAAATATGCCGCGCCGGTGCTCATTGCCGGAATCGCCTACACCATCAATGAAGTTTTTGATAGAATTTTATTGGGAGAACTACTTCCGGAAAACATTGCGGATAGTGAAATAGGAAAGTATTCTGCCTGCTACAAACTGGCTTTGTTTATGACGCTCTTTGCAACTGCGTTTCGCATGGGAATAGAACCCTTCTTTTTTAGCCATGCAGGAACCGATAATCCACAAAAAGCGTATGCGCAGATTACCAACTACTTTGTCATATTGGGAAGCGTGATTCTGTTAGCTGTTGTTGTGTTTGCAGATGTACTTAAAGTACTTTTCGTGCGGGATGAAGCTTATTGGGACGCCATGAATATTGTACCATTGATTGTATTGGCCAGTTTCTTTTTGGGAATTTATCACAATCTTTCGGTCTGGTACAAAGTAACCGATAAAACGCGCTACGGAGCTTTTATATCGGTTTTTGGAGCAATAATAACAATTGGTATAAATCTTGCTTTTATCCCAGCTTTTGGGTATGTGGCCTCGGCCATAGCTACTGTTCTTGCGTACGGAAGCATGATGTTGTTGTCCTATTATTTGGGCAAGTCACGGTATCCGGTTCCTTATAACTTGCGAAAAATAGTGTTCTATTTGGGGATTTCGATACTATTTTCGGCGATTGCTTTTTACGGCTTTGGACGCAGTCTTTTTGCCGGGATTCCTTTATTGCTGATTTTCCTGGCCTTGGTATACAAACTTGAAAATGACAAACTCAGACAAATATTTTTAAAAAAATGACAATAAAAATTATCAATAAATCATCCCATACCCTACCTCATTATGAAACAGGAGCCTCCGCCGGAATGGACCTACGGGCCAATATTTCGGAATCGGTGACGTTAGAACCTTTAGGACGAACCATCATTAAAACAGGCTTGTTTATAGAGCTTCCAGTAGGCTTTGAGGCGCAAGTGAGGCCAAGGAGCGGTTTGGCTGCCAAAAAAGGAGTAACGGTACTTAATGCCCCAGGGACGATCGATGCGGACTATCGCGGCGAGATTGGTGTGATTCTTGTGAACCTATCCAACGAACCGTTTGTGATCGAAAATGGAGAGCGAATTGCTCAATTGGTGATAGCCAGGCACGAACGTGCCGAATGGGAAGAAGTAAATGAATTGTCTGAAACTGTACGAGGAGAAGGTGGTTTTGGAAGTACTGGAGTAAAGTAAATTCCCCTCCGGATTAATCTAGAATAGTAAGAATGAAAAATATAACTTCGATAACACTATTTTTTTTAGGATTCTTTTGGGTTCCTTCAAATAGTTATGGTCAGGAAGAAGATCCTGAAATTAATGTGGAGCAGAGTTCGGAAGTATTCTTAGAAGAATACTCCGATGCTTTTCAAGAGAGCTTTTTTGAGGCCTTGAAACAAAAGGGAATCGAAAATTACGACAAGGCCATCAATTTATTGCTAGCATGTAAAGAGATAGATGCTGAAAATAAAGTCGTAGACCATGAGTTGGCCAAGGTTTATATGGAGGATAAGCAATACGTAATTGCCGAAGAATATGCGCTTACGGCCTTGCAATCGGCTCCTGAAAATCTTTGGTATCTCGATACAGCTGTGGCAATATCCCAGAAGCAAGGGGACGCTTTGGAAAGTCTGCGAGATCAGATTCCCTATTCGAATGCAAAATTAAAAGAGAATTTGGCGTTGGTCTACTACCAAAGGGCAAATTACGCCAATGCCTTGAAAGTGCTGAACGAAGTAAAGAAGACAACTTTTTCAGAGGAGTTGACCAATAAAATCAATGACTCTATTGAAAAACAGAAGCTGACCTCTAAAACAGTTAGCTTTTCAACAAATGATAGCAGTTCGGGTACTAATGATATTGCGCAATACCAAACACGTATCAAAGGCCTTATCAATGCGAACAATATTCCCTTTTTGTTACAGCTATCCGAAGAGGCATTGGAAACCTATCCTTCACAACCTTATTTTTACTTTGCGAATGGCTATGCGCTGAATAAACAGAAAAAACATAGAGATGCTATTGAAATGTTAGAGACGGCTTTAGACTACATGATCGGGGATATTTCTCTGGCCAACAAGATTTACAAAGAACTATCGGACGCGTACAATGCCATACACAACACTGTAAAGGCAAATATGTATCTTCGTAAGGTAAAACCAGGTTTTTAGGGTGATGAACGCATATTTTAGACAAGTACGGAGTGTTTTGACAGTAGGGATTTTTGTGTTATTGGTAAGTGCCTGTAAGTCAACAAAAGTAGCTTCCGACGGGAAAGTCGATAGTAAATTGACCGCAAAAACCATCATTCGTCAGCACTACCAGAATCAATTGCAGTTTAAAACGGTCAATGGTAAGCTGAAAATCGATTATTCCGATGGGGAGTCTTCCCAGGGAATTCCTTTGACCCTTCGGATGGAAAAAGACAAGATTATTTGGATCAGTGCTCCGCTAGGAATTGTGAAGGCCTATATTACTCCAGGAAGAGTGTCTTTCTACAACAAGCTACAAAACGAATATTTTGATGGGGATTTTAGCTACCTAAGCAATATTCTAGGAACCGAATTGGATTTCGAACAAGTACAGAATCTTTTATTGGGACAGGCCCTCCTAGATTTAAAAGAGGCGAAGTACGATAGCGAGATTGCAGGCGACAACTATCAGCTGAAACCCAAAAAAGCTGCAGAGTTGTTTAAAATACTCTTTCAAATAGAACCGAAAAACTATAAAATAGCTAGCCAACAGTTGTCCCAACCACTGAAAAAAAGACTACTTCAAATCAACTATAAGAATTACCAGCAAATAGATAAGTGGATACTGCCCAACGAGATTGCCATTGCAGCGATAGACGGAGATGTGCGCAATACTATTGACATTGAATACCGAAACATGGAGTTTGACCAAGAACTGCGTTTTCCGTATAAAATTCCAAAAGGATTTAAGGAAATCATTTTGAAAAAGAATGACTTATAAACCGATATATACGTTCTATTGGATCCTAGTTTTGGCTTTGGGCTCGGTTGGTGGAATGTATGGGCAAACGAATGAACAGAAATCCCTTGAAGCAAAACGTACCAGACTCCAAAAGGAAATAAACGATATTAACCGGCTACTTTTTGCCGAAAAAAAGCAACGGGGTACGGTCTTAGATCAGATAGAGGCGCTCGATAAGCGGATTAATGTACGGCAAGAACTAATCAAGGTAACCAACCAACAGGCAAACCTTTTGAATCGTAAAATAAACACCAATGTTCGAAATATTTCGAAGTTAAAGAACGATTTGACTGCGCTCAAGGAAGATTATGCCGCCATTATACGCAAGTCGTACGAAAACCGTTCCCAGCAAGGCAGGCTAATGTTTCTGCTCTCATCCGACAACTTTTTTCAAGCCTTTAAAAGACTGCAATATATGAAGCAGTACACCGATTATCGAAAGGAACAAGGAGAACAAATAGTAAAAAAAACGGAAGAGCTTACGACCTTGAACACCGCGCTTATAGATCAACGTAAGGAAAAGGAAGTGCTGATTGCACAAAACAAAAAGGCGAAGGCACAGATGATGCGCGAGATGAAATCGCAGAAAGAACTGTTGGGCTCTATTCGAAAGAACGAGAGCAAGTATGCGTCGGCGGTGCAGAAAAAGAAAAAAGAGGCCAAGAAAATAGATCAGCAGATCGATCGTCTTATTCGAACGGCAATCGTAGCTTCGAATAAAAAGGCGGGTAGTAAAACGAAAGCTTCGAATAAATTTCTACTTACACCAGAAGCCACAATTATTGCAAATAATTTTTCGGCAAATAAGGGCCGGCTTATTTGGCCTGTAGAAAAGGGAATTAAAAGCCAAGGTTTTGGAGTCTATAAAGATGCCGTATATCCTGGAATAAAACACGAGAGTAACGGGGTTATCATTGCGACAGACGAAGGTGCGGTGGCAAGAGCCATTTTTAAAGGAGAAGTTATTGCGATATTATCTGTTCCTGGAGGCAATAAAGGAGTGCAGGTCAAACACGGGAACTACATTAGTACATATTACAATCTTTCGGAATTGTATGTAGCCAAGGGAGACGAGGTGAATGCAAAAACGGAATTGGGAAAGGTATATACCAATCGGTCTAACGGCCAAACACGCCTCAAGTTCTACTTATACGAGGATACACAAAAGTTGAACCCCGAAGAATGGGTATTTCAGCTATAAGAAGACGAAAGAACACGAGTACATCAATTCTGTAAGGCTACAAAAATCTATTTTAAGCCGCTATAAAGGACATAGAATGAGCGTGTCATATCAAACAGGGCTATCTTTGATTTTGAACTTTCAAAGGCCACGCAGCTTTTCTTGATGAGCTGATCCAAATGATTATTAAAAAGATGTGTATGTTTTATAAACGATTGATTCTAATAGTAGTACTCGGATTTTTGGCATTTAGCTCATGTGAATTGGATTATGAGGATAACCAACGCATTCTAGTAACTGGAGAGGTACGTAACGGCGAAGGAGTCGGTTTGGCAAACATACCTGTTGAAATAAGCACAAACAATCTGCTTTTCAGGGATTTGGCGGGTAAAATCAATACTGATGAAGACGGAGTTTTCCGCGTGGTTATACTTAGGCCTAAGTCATTTGAAGATCTTTCGATTACGTTTAACGACTTGTTGCAGCAAAATGCGAATCCGCAATATCGTGAAACCTCGGTTCGGATTGAAGCGACTGATATTATAAACAACGACTTAAAATTAACACCTGTGACCCTAGAACAAGTAGCTGAGGCGGGCAAGTGAAATATGAATTTTGAGGAATAAATAAATTTCAAGATAGGAGTGGTCACAGGCCTTGAAAAAGAGCGTTGATTCCTCGAAAAGAAAAAGATTATGAAAATTAAAGTTAGTATCTTTTTAACTTGTTTGGGTTTATTGGGCACAAATGGGATTTATTCTCAGGATAGTGGAAGGAGTACAGTTGGTAAAAAAATACATATCGAGCTTCGTCCTGGATTGAATATTCCAATCTCCCTTGGGAACAATTTTCTTTCAGAAGCGTATACAACAAAACTAGGATTTGTGCTTGATAGTCGAGCCTATTTACAAAGAGAACGGTTCTATGTAGGGCTTCAATTGCAATACTTTAGGGCAGACGTAGAAAAGGGAAACCTAGTTGGAAGTTTTGATAATACAGATGTTACTCATATCAGTGTTACCGGGGGTGTTCCGTTAGTGTCTCCAGAAAAAAGGTTTGGCTTGGATGTAGGCCTGGGACTTGGGTATGTTATTTACGATAATAGAAAAAGCGGAATCAATTTTCATGACGATGGCTTCTCCGCTCATGGGAATCTTAGTGCAGATTATCGATTCAACTCTTTCTTTGGGATATATATAGGTATGCAATACACAAGAGATATTTTATCTGTTCAAACAGCTCCGGAACTCGATTCGTTTTTTAACAATGCTGCTGTTTTGAATGTTTTCCTGGGCGTTGCTTTTTATATTGGCAAATAGGTTTTCTTGTAATCTTTTGGATTAGTCCATAAAAAGTGCCCTGAGTTCGCTAGCATCGCTTGGTTGTATCTTACCAGCAAGCAACAAGCTTAACTGTTTTCTTCGCAAAGCTGCATCAAAGCGTTCTTTTTCAAGGTCGGTCTCAGGTACTAAGGAAGGTACTTTTGTAGGTTTTCCTTTAGCATCTAAGGCTACGAATGTATAAATCCCCTCATTTGCCTTAGAGCGTTTACCGGTAAAACGATCTTCGATCCAAACATCAATGAAGACTTCCATAGAGCTAGAAAAAGCACGGGAAACAGCTGCATCGACTGTTACTACACTGCCCAAAGGAACCGCTTGGGTAAAGGCGACATGATTTACAGAGGCCGTTACGGTGATTCCTCCGCTATGTCTTCCTGCCGCAATACTGGCGGCTCGATCCATTCGCGCCAACAGTTCACCACCAAATAGGTTTTCAAGTATATTGGTCTCACCGGGAAGAACAATATCAGTCATAATCGTTCTGGAATCTTTCGGATTTTTCGCCTGCATAACCTCAATTTTGCGGCAAAGATATGGCTTAAAAATACGAGGATAAAGAAGAAACGAAGCTTATTCGACAGATTTTAACCAAGCGTCGGGCGATTGTGTCCGCTTAATTTTCCGTAGTGCGATCAGTGCGGCCTCGGCATCGGTAAAGCTGTCGTAGGTCACCATATGCAACCCAAACGGATTTGTACCAATATAGGTGGGGTTAAACCCACTACGTTTAAGCTGTCGTATTTTACGCTCGGCGTTTTTCTTAAAACGAAATGCCCCGGCGACGACATGGTGTATCTTTTTCGCACTATCAAAGGCCTTTTCTTTGGTGGTTGCCTCTAAACTTAATGTGGGCAGTTCCAAAGGGGCGGTATCAAAAAAAGTAGCCTTTTGTATTTGTTTTGAAACCTGTTGTTCCGCTGCCGACCTTACCACTTGTTGGTTGTCGAGTTCCTGTTGATAAGCTCTATAGGCGGTTGCACCGGTAGCTAAGGTCAAGAGAAATATAGCGGCATACTTTAAATAAGGACGAAATGTATTTTGTATTCTGCTTTCCGGCGTAATGGTAAAAGGAATCTTTTCTTCCATTTTTGCCACTTCTTCCTTTAAAACTTCGCGGGTAACAGGAGCGGAAGTAAATGCCGACAAGCCAAAAGCAGCCGTGAGGTAATTCTCTTGTTCGGAAGGTTGAAACTGCGTTTTCCCTTCTTGGTTCAACCACAATTCTCCGACAGCCTCAAAAGTTAAGCGTTCTCCTTGCTTTAATTGTTTTTGCCAAGTAGCGACCTTTTCACTAATCTGAACGAACATAGACTCATAGTCGGTTTTCTCTGCCTCTGCCATATATGATACCAAAAGGCCATCGTTAGAGACCAACTGTGCGTTAAAAGAGAGTGTTTTACTAGGAGGGTACAGTGTATTGGAGGCTTTATGCACCACTGCAGACTTCTTCTGAGTTAGGAACGCGCCGAAGCCAGGGATAACTACACAGTTATACCGGTATAATAATTCTTTCAGATAGTGCTCTACTCCCATCAGGACAAATATGTGAAAAATCAAAGTGCTAAAAACCGCTTGGCTTTACTTTTTATTAACATTATAATTTGTGTATTTTGTGGATAACTTAGTACGTATTTTAAATGACTACAAATGAATTGGTTGCGGTTTTAAGACTACAATGTATCCCAAATATTGGAGATGTAACCGCCAAAAAACTAATTGCGCATTGTGGCAGTCCAGAGGCTGTTTTTACCGATAAACGGCAATTCCTTGAAAGAATTGATGGTATTGGGACGGTAACCTTACGAGGTCTGCAGGATATCAAATACCTCAAAATGGCCGAGGCCGAAGCCAAATATGTTCAAGAACAAGGTATCGATTTTAGCTATTTTTTAGATGAATCACATCCCAAATACCTGAAGCATTGTATTGATAGCCCATTGTTGTTGTTTAAAAGAGGAAACATTGATCTAAATAGACGTAAGATCATTAGTATCGTCGGAACTCGAAAAGTTACGAGCTATGGCGCAGCCTTATGTGAACAATTAATTTCCGATTTAGCACCTTTAGACCCTATTATTGTAAGCGGCTATGCCTATGGCGTAGATATTTGTGCCCAAAAGGCCGCCATAAAAAATGGTTTGCAAACAGTAGGTTGTTTGGCACATGGCCTTAATCAAACATATCCAAAAATACATTCGAAGTTTAACACGGCGGTAGAGGCGAATGGAGGTTTTTTAACCGAATTCTGGAGCAATAGTAACCCGGAGCGAGAGAATTTTTTAAGGCGAAATCGAATAATTGCCGGGATGACAGAGGCTACCGTGGTTATTGAGTCAGCTGAAAAAGGGGGAAGTTTGGTCACTGCTGATATTGCAAACAGCTATAGCAGGGAGGTTTTTGCATTTCCCGGAAGGGCACAGGACAAATATAGTATCGGTTGCAATAACCTGATCAAACAACAGAAGGCCCATATGATTACCAATGCCGCCGATTTAATATTTATGCTAGGATGGGAGCTAGAAGTAAAAGAAGAAAAAGGGATTCAAAAACAATTATTCGTTTCGTTAGAGAAAAGCGAACAAACTATCTACGACTATTTGCATAAAGAGGGAAAACAACAATTGGATAGTATTGCGCTTGAATGCGAAATTCCGGTTTTTAAGGTTTCTTCTACCTTGCTCACTATGGAAATGAAAGGCGTTATTCGGCCCTTACCGGGAAAATTGTTCGAAGCGATATAACAAGGCGTTTAGGTTCATTCCCCCGAAGGAGGGAATCTATTCGAAGGTTTGTAATTCATAATTTTACCGACTCATCGGTCTGTAAAACTAATTATAACCGTCAAATAAGAACAAATATGGCTGTTTAAAGATAAAATACGGCTTAAAATAGGAGCTCTTGATTTGACATAATTGCGACTAAGATCTCAAAACCGACCAAACGGTCGGTTTTATACAAATCAATATCCAACCTTGGTACGCACTCGAAGCAATACCTCATCGGCCACTTTTTTGGCTTTTTCGGCGCCCAATGCCAAGGCTTCGTCAATCTCATTGAGGTTGTTCATATAGTAATCGAATTTTTCACGAGCCTCTCCAAATCTTTTAAGAATCACTTCGTAGAGTGCTTGTTTTGCATGGCCATAGCCATAATTTCCTGCAAGGTAATTGGCGCTCATTTCCTCGATTTGCTCTTGCGAGGCCAATATCTTATACAGCGCAAAAACATTATCAGTACTTGGGTCTTTGGAATCCTCCATGGGCGTACTATCCGTTTGAATACCCATTATTTGCTTTCGCAGTTTTTTATCTGTCTGAAAAAGGTTGATTAAATTTCCTTTGCTCTTGCTCATCTTTTCCCCATCGGTTCCGGGAACATACATGGTTTCTTCCTGAACTTTGGCCTCAGGGAGCACAAAGGTTTCTCCAAACTGGGCATGAAAACGAGAGGCCACGTCCCGAGTCATTTCCAAATGCTGCAATTGATCTTTTCCAACCGGGACGGTATGAGCGTCATACAAGAGAATATCAGCGGCCATTAACATGGGATAGGCAAAAAGGCCTGCGTTCACATCTTCCAACCGATCGGCCTTGTCTTTAAAAGATGTTGCCAAAGTGAGCCGTTGGTAGGGAAAAAAGCAACTCAGGTACCAGGAAAGCTCCGTTACTTGCGGCACATCACTTTGCCGGTAAAATACCGTTTTTTCTATGTCGAGGTCAAAAGCCAACCATGCCGCAGCAGTAGCATAGGTATTTTGGCGTAATTCCTCCCCATTTTTAATCTGGGTAAGCGAGTGCATATCGGCTATAAAGAGATAGGATTCGTTTTTCGGATTTTCGGCCATTTGTATAGCAGGAATAATTGCGCCTAAAATATTACCTAAATGTGGTACTCCCGTACTTTGTATCCCCGTTAAAATTCGTGCCATGTGTATCTATGAATAAGTAGACAAAGGTAAAACAAATCGTAAAAAACGAGGTGAAATTGCTATTTTTGATTTCATGGAGATTCTTCTCAGAAATATTGGGCATTCACTATACCGCATCTGGTTCTATATCTTGGTTGCAGTTCCCATTGTAATATTATTTCCATTGTTGCTGCTATTCTCCTTATCCGAAAAAACCTATCCGCAATTTTTCTGGATCGCCCGTAACCTTTGGGCTAATTTTATTTTGTATGGCATGGGTTGTATTCCTCATATAAAATGGGAGCAGCGTATTGAAAAAGGGAAAAGTCATATGTTGGTAGCGAATCATACAAGCATGCTAGATATTATGTTGATGTTGAAAATAAGCAGGAACCCTTTTGTATTTGTAGGAAAGAAAGAGCTTGCCAAAATACCGCTTTTCGGGTTTTTTTTCAAAAGAGTTTGTATTATGGTCGATCGAGAAGATACCCGCAGTAGAACCGGTGTATATCGCCGTGCCCAACGCAGACTGAACCAGGGGCTTAGCATCTGTATTTTTCCAGAGGGCGGGGTACCCGACGAGACGATCTTACTCGACAGTTTTAAGGACGGAGCCTTTAAAATGGCAATTGCCCATAAGATACCTATAGTTCCCATGACTTTTTATGATGGAAAAAAGAGATTCTCTTTTACTTTTCTTAGCGGAGGGCCAGGTTTATTGCGAGCCAAAGTGCACGAGTTTTTTGAAACGGGAATCCTTTCCGAAGAAGATAAAATTACCCTTAGGGAAGAAGTACGAGATGTTATCTTAGGTGAACTGTCGGCTTCTCGAGGATTAAAGGTCGTAGCGGAGTAAAGCACTAAAAATCTCGGTATTCGCTATCTAGGTAATCATTAGCCTCTTCTTCTGCAAATTGCGCTGTTGCACTATCCCAATGCAAAGTTTGATTCGGGAAGCGCCCCGCAATAACACCCAAAAGAATCGTTTCTGTAAGTCGAGATGCATAAGAGAAAGGCGCACTACATTCGGCCTTCCCCAGACAAGCATCTACAAACTGGTGGTAGTGTTTTTTGCCCTCCGAATCGTAATCCCTTACCGGGGCACCAAGCTTAAAGGGTTCAACATCGATTTCTTGGTATTCACCGTCAACGATCAGCTGAGGTAACTTCATAAAATGGGGAAGGTACAAACGTCCTTTTTCTCCTATAAACATAGCGCCTTGATCGTGTAATTTTTCTCCATTGGGCAAGGTTAAATCTTCTCTTTGCTTGTCGGCCCCTTCCCCATCGTACCAAACCCATTTTAAAGTATCGGCGGTGTATTGGGTGCCCGGAAATTCATAGATCACCGTATTTTGTTCTGGATACCCAAAACCATTTGGGTTTCTGCAATGGTTCGTTACGGTCGTAGGAACATCTAACGCCAGAGCATTATAAGGAGTATCAAAAATATGAACCCCCATATCACCCAAAGTACCACACCCGTAATCTACTAGTTTGCGCCAATTTCCCGGATGATAAATACCTTCTTCATAAGGGCGTTCTGCCGAGGTTCCCAACCAAAGGTTCCAATCTAAGGTTTCCGGTACGGGATCGCTCCCTTCGGGTACCGCCCCGTCATAGCCCCAATTTTTTGGAGACCAAGCTCTGACAGTATGCACTTTTCCAATAATTCCCGACTGAATTAGTAGGGTTGCCAACTTATAATCGTAAAACGAATGTACTTGAATACCCATCTGGGTAACCAATTGCTTTTCAGCCGCTATTTTACGCATGGCACGCGCCTCGGTAACATGATGGGTCAAAGGCTTTTGACAATAAACCGGCTTGTTCATTTCCATGGCCAGCATAGAAGCAGGCGCATGTGTATGGTCTGGAGTGGAAACGACGACTGCATCGATATCACTTCCCATTTCTTCTAACAGCTTTCTATAGTCGGTAAAGGTCTTGGCATTGGGATGTAATAACTGAGCTGCGGCCAAATTAGTGCTGTCTACATCGCATAATGCAACAACATCGACCAATGCATGTGATGAGATGGCCTTTAGGTCTTCGCCACCCATATTACCTACCCCAATATGAGCGGTTCGCAAACGTTTATCTTTGGTGCAGGCCCAAACTCCTGAAGGGAGCAAGACAAATGTAGATAGGGCCGCAGTACTCTTTAAAAATTCCCTTTTATTCATAGTTTGGTTGTTTTATTACAATCGTCTGATCTTGATGTTTTTAAACCATAACGGACTATCATGGTCTTGTAGGCCAATGTAACCTGTTTTAAATGTACCATATTTTGGGAAATCTTTCCATTTCCCATTTGCCTTTCTTTTGTGCCAAGCCGCTGACCAAGGAACGAAGGAGACTATTTTTTCACCATTGAGCCAATGCTCCACCAATTCTGGTGTGAATCGAATTCGGGAACTGTTCCATTCCCCTGCGCGTTTTATGATTTTTTGATCTTTGTTGGGAAGGTGCATGGCGTAATCGGCACCAGTTTTTTGCCATTCTTCCAAGGTGGCATTGTTGATTTCTTCCCACTTCAGATCATCTAGCAACTGGTATTCGGGAGCTACTTCGGCGGGCCCATCAAAACCTTCTGGTAAGTGGTAAAAGATACCGCTGTTTCCTCCTTCCGAAATTTTCCATTCAAGGTACAATTCGAAATTTTCAAACACCTGGGCAGCATAAATAATGTCGTTACCTCCCTTGCGATCAACTTCCTTCCTTTTTTCGGTATCGAATGTAAGCGCTCGGTCTTTAATAATCCATTGAGGTGGTAGCGCATCGCCATTATAGGCACGCCATCCTTTTGTGCTAGTGCCGTCAAAAAGAATGATCCATTCGTTCGAGGCAGTTTTTTTTGTAACCTCTTCTGCGGCAGAAGTTTTCCTAGGCTGCGTATTACAGGCGAAAAGCAGCGAAAGCATTAATAAACCGATTGGTTTTTTCATTGCGATATATTGTAGTTCAATTAAGAAGGGTATTAGCCAGCTACAATGTACTGAAAAATCATATATCTTCAAACCACATGAATTTAGGTAGGGGAATGTGGTTCATTAGGAAACTGTTTTAAAACAGCAAAAGACAATCGAATACCCTAGTCCTTTAAAAATTGAGTGATTTGTACCAAATAGGTTCTTTGTTGTTCCCACCAAATCTCATGCCCGCATTTTCTGTCATTTTGTACAGTGCGTTAGGAAACAGGTGGCAAAAATATGGTCGTATTAGAAAGCAGGCGTATAAGTTTAAAGAGAAAACGCCCCAACAATTACGCTAGGGCGTGAAAGGGGTCATTGCGCTCCACAACGACCAACCTAACCAACATTCTTATTTAACCTCAACTCATATTGTTTTAAGAAGCGAGATGAAAATCGCTTTTAAAATCGGAAACTTAAACCACTGTAAATCCCTACTGAAAAGGGTTGAAAAGTACCATCAACATCCGAAAAAGTATTGAGTTGGTATTTAAAGACCGGTTCAATATTCAATTTAACTTTCGGCGAAAAATTATAATCAAATCCAACACCAACATTGGTGCTGAAATTAACGCTATTGATGTTGTTCGCCTCACCCATTTCCAAAACCTGATTGCCCGAGGTCAGTGATACCGAATTGTCTATTAGGAACAATGAGCTGACGCCGCCAATAAGGTTTACACCGAACTTTTTATCGATCAAGGCATAGTTGAGTTCCAAAGGGATCTCTAAATATTCGAATTGCTGCGACATGGTTCCGTCTCGTGTGGCCTGTGGGGCACTTACGTCTAGAGGTTGCAGGGCAAACTCGTTGTTCACACTTTGGGCCCTTGGCCCCGCCTTACTTTGTACGACGAGACTTCTAGAATTCACAGCATAGTCAATATTATCTATCTGGCCAGTTGCTGAACCCTGTAAAGAAGAGGAGAATGCAATATCATCTGTGCCATAGCCGTAATCTACTTTGTGAATCCCTGAGCGCACGCTGAACTTACTGTTTAACTCATAAGAGACGGAAAGGCCGTAGCTGAGATTGGTCTCTCCTGATTTGGAGTTCTCAACAAAGATGGAATGCACTGGGGACCCTTCCCCGAAAGAACTATAGAAAACGGGAGCAACACTGGCGCCAGCCGACCAGCGGCTGTTGGTATTTTCCGCGACCAATTCTTCTTCTTCGTCCTGTTTTTTGATTTCATCAAAGATCGATTTCTTTTTGCTGTTTTGAAGCGTATCGTTTGCCGCTACGGCTTCGGTTATAACTTCCTCTGGAGAACCTTCTTGTACTTTGATGGTTTCTTCAACACCCTCTTCTTTTTTGCTGTTGCCAAGGGTATTTTGAGCAATGCCCTCTTCTGCCTTTTTTACCACCTTTTTTAGCAGACTTAACGTATCTTGTTTTTTAGGGTCTTTTAAACTGCTCACAGCGGTTTCCGTTTTTTGGGGTACAAGTTCAAAGTCTTTTCTTCGTTGCGATTTGCGATCTTTTTCCTTAGAATCATTTGTGTCGGTGACCTGGGTTTTATGCTGTTCTAGTTTAGGAGATAAACCTTTAAACGAATCACTTTTCTTTTTATCTCCTTGTACTAAACCTTCATTCTCATTTGTGGTATATGCCTCTTTTTCGGGGGCTGGGGGCTCGAGCAAATCTTGACTGGCAGGTTCTTCCTCAATAATATTAGTAAGGCCATTGTTGTTGTCTTCCGGTTGTTCTTGAAAGGGTGTGTTCAATTCTTTTTCAGAACCTACATTGTTCGTGTCTTGTTTAACATTGGTAATGATCGTATTTTCGTTGGTTTCTGGTTCGTTAGAAAACGGATTGATAAGCCATAGGCCGGCCAACATTACTGCCGCCACCCCGCCGAGCTTCCACCAAAACGGAATTACCCTTCGCGACTTTTCCTTTTTATCCAACGCTGCTTCGAGCGACTGCCAGACTTTCTCGTCGGGAGTCTCGTGGAAGTCCTGGAACTTCTCTTGAAACAATTCGTCTAATTTCTTTTTAGCCATCTTACTAATGGTTTATATAATTTTCTAAATTTTCTTTTTTAAATCTATCTTTTCCAATGCCGCCAATCGTACCATTCTTTTTTTTGGCATGAGGAAAAACAAGACTCCGATGATGGCCTTGTCCTGACTCGCTTCTATTTTTTCCTTCAAAAGCTTTCTGGCCCTTGCTAAATTAGATTTAGAAGTGCCTGTTGAGGTGCCCAATTGTTCCCCTATTTCCCTATGGGTGTAACCATCCATCACATACATATTAAATGTTAAGCGATACCTATTGGGTAACTCCTGTATGTAATTTAATAAAGTATGCAGCTTAATATCTGCATAACTCGATTCTACTTCTACTTCCTCTTCAATATTTTCCGAAACTACGTTGAGGTGCTCTTTCTTTCGGTACTTCTGCAAAACGGTATTAACGGTAATTCGTTTCATCCACCCTTCAAAAGAGCCTTTAGACCCAAACTGGTCAATCTTTTCAAAAATGGTCATAAAGCTGTCGTGGAGGCTATCTTCGGCCTCCGTTTTATTGCGCGAGTACTTAAGGCATATTCCAAACAAAATTCCCGAATACTTACGGTACAGTTGTTCTTGCGCCTCGCGATTACCCTGCTTACAGTTATCTATGAGCTCTTCTAAACTCAAAATTGTCGGTTAGATTATTTGTTGGTTAGTTAATAGGAACTTCAATTTCTAGGTATTGTGCTTCTCCATTTTCATCTTCTCCCTGCCAAAAACGAAATAAGTAGTCTTGATCATGCAAAACCACAAAATTAAAAGTAGCCTCTACTTCTTCTAACTGTTCGGTACATTCCCTATCGGTGATGATTGAACCGACTACAAAAACATTGCGGGTCGTAGTCGCTTCCTCTAAAACGTCAAAACCCTCAAAGAAGGTACAATCATCAGGTCTATTATAGGTAACTGTAATTTGGTACTGGCCGTTCAAATCGAATGATTCAGGCACTTCTGCGCCCACTACCTGAAGGGCCGCAAAATGAAAATTTACCCCGTTATCGTTATCACATGCATTGAAGCCAAAACACAGTGTTATGATTCCTAAAATTATAGTAATACGTTTCATCGATTTCCTTTTTTTACTCGATAATCGAGATTTATAATACTTCGACGTCTGAACGACAAGTGTTCGGACAGGCCTGCACAACAAGTGTACAGACAGGCTTGTGTCGAAAGCAATGTTAAATTTACTTTTAATGCCTCGTGGGCTCGCCCCGACATAGCTTACTGTGCGTCAGGCGCTATTATCAACTGTTGAAAATTAACTCTTTTCGGATGTTCCATACTGGTAGCGTTGCTGCCCGTTTGGCGGCATACCCAATATGCATCTCCAATTCAATAGAATAGATGTAAGAACCCGCTAAAGGTTGCGTAATGGACATAAAGCTAGTCCAAATTCACTTTTTTAACGTCAAAGCGGATTTAAAAATGATAAAATTTAGAAAAAGGCCCTTTATTTTAGAGCAGTGATGGCCTCTCTTATTTTTGCATCAAGTTCTTCGAACAATTCTGGGTTATCCAATAGCAGGTTTTTGACCCCATCGCGTCCCTGACCCAATTTTGTGTCGCCATAGCTGAACCATGAGCCACTTTTTTTGATGATTTCATACTCCACGCCAAGGTCAATGATCTCTCCGACTTTAGAGATACCTTCTCCGTACATGATATCGAATTCGGTAGTTCTGAAAGGAGGCGCTACTTTATTCTTGACCACTTTTACCCTTGTTTTATTTCCTTGTACCCCACCATCTGTATTTTTTATTTGAGTAGAACGGCGAATATCAAGACGCACGGAAGCGTAGAATTTCAGCGCATTTCCCCCAGTAGTCGTTTCAGGATTTCCGAACATGACCCCGATCTTTTCACGAAGTTGGTTGATAAAAATAACGGTACAATTTGTTTTGCTGATCGAACCGGTCAATTTTCGAAGTGCTTGCGACATTAGTCGTGCATGAAGCCCCATTTTAGAGTCTCCCATCTCCCCTTCGATTTCACTTTTTGGTGTCAAAGCGGCCACAGAATCGATTACTACGATGTCGATGGCACCAGATCGAATCAAATTGTCGGCTATTTCAAGGGCTTGTTCTCCATTATCAGGTTGAGAAATAATCAAATTGTCGATATCGACCCCTAATTTTTCGGCATAAAAACGATCAAAGGCATGTTCTGCGTCGATAAATGCAGCAATACCGCCATTCTTTTGAGCTTCGGCAATGGCATGCAAGGTTAGTGTGGTTTTACCTGAAGATTCTGGTCCGTAGATTTCTACGACCCTCCCACGAGGATAGCCACCTACGCCCAAGGCAATATCAAGTCCCAAGGATCCCGACGGGATTACATCGACCTCTTGGACCACGCTATCGCCCATCTTCATAACGGCACCTTTGCCATAGGTCTTGTCTAATTTATCCAAGGTTAGCTTTAAGGCCTTTAATTTTGCTTCTTTTTCCGAACTCATTCTTGTTACTTTTTAGGCTCGCTAAATTAGTGTTTCTTTTTGCATAATTCAAATAATAAGACCAAGCGGAAAAATAGAAACGCAACCTTTTCGAAAATTAGGCATCTATTGTTAAATAGCACCGGCGAACCTACGGGCTGGCATCTGGTTTTTACTGGTCTCTTAACGATTTTAGGTCATTTTCTTTTGAATTTTCAAAAGTGCTATGAAGAGGAAAATTGAAATGACCTGCAATGGGTCTCGATGTATTTCGAGACCCATTTTAATTTGTATATTTGCCTTCCTTTTAAAACAATTCGATAACTTAAAATTTTGGTATAGCATGCAACTGTACAATACCTTAAGTGCGAAGGAGCGGGAAGTGCTGATCGAAACCGCAGGGAAAGAGCGGCTGACCATCTCCTTTTATAACTACGCACATATCGGCAATACGTCGATTTTCAGAAATCATTTATTCATACATTGGGATGAGCTAGAAGTATTAGGGCGTATTTATATAGCCCATGAGGGCATTAACGCTCAATTATCGGTACCTGCTGAAAATTTCGAATTATTTAAGAAGCATTTAGATAGTATTTCTTTCCTGGAAAATGTGCGTTTGAACATTGCCATTGAACACCACAACAAATCGTTTTTGAAGTTAAAGGTGAAAGTGCGAAAGAAGATCGTAGCTGACGGACTTAACGATGCAACTTTTGACGTGACCAATAAGGGCATACATGTAGGGGCCGAACAATTCAATGCGCTAATCGAGGATCCCGATACTATTCTTGTGGATATGCGAAATCATTACGAAAGTGAGATCGGCCACTTTAAGAATGCGCGTACTCCCGATGTAGATACCTTTCGCGATTCTTTGGACATTATTGAAAAAGACCTTGCCGCGCACAAAGAAGATAAAAAATTGGTTATGTATTGTACAGGAGGTATTCGTTGTGAAAAGGCTAGCGCCTATTACAAGTACAAAGGTTTTAAGCAAGTATATCAATTAGAGGGCGGAATTATTGAATATGCGCGTCAGGTAGCTAAAAAAGACCTTGAGAACAAGTTTTTGGGCAAAAATTTTGTTTTTGATCATCGCCGTGGCGAGCGTATTTCGGAACATATAATTTCGCAATGCCATCAGTGTGGGAAGCCATGTGATACACATGAAAATTGTGCTAACGAGGCCTGTCATTTACTTTTCATTCAATGCGAAGAGTGCAAAGAAAAAATGGACAATTGCTGTTCCGATGTTTGTCAAGAAGTGCATAATCTTCCCTACGAAGCGCAAAAAGCGTTGCGTAGGGGAAAGGGAGCAAGTAACAAGATTTTTAAAAAAGGCCGATCTGAAGTATTGAAATTTAAGAAGTAGGGAATTCCTAACGCCCTCTTTTTTCAACTAGCTTGCAGAGAATACCTGTAATTTATAAGTCCTTGTTTTTAAATGTTTTGTGTTTGGATCCGTTGCCTGTGCTTTCCTTTTTTTGGCCTCCCCGGCAAGCCTTTCTTTCCATAACAAATTATACTATCTTTGATACTGAGATTAGTATGAACCTTTTTTGGTCAAAATGGCATGCCTCCATCTTTTTAGGGGGCCGATTTTACCAAACCAACATATAAAATATGGGTTGTAGTAGTTGTTCGACCGGTAAGGACGGACAACCAGGGGGTTGCAAGAACAATGGTACTTGTGGCACAGATGGTTGTAATAAATTAACTGTTTTCGATTGGCTCGCGAATATGTCGCTTCCCAATGGTGAGAATGCCTTCGACTGTGTTGAAGTGCGTTTCAAGAACAGTCGAAAAGAATTCTTCAGAAATACAGAGAAGCTTTCATTATCTATTGGTGATATAGTCGCTACCCAAGCGCAATCTGGCCACGATATTGGTATGATAACCTTGGTAGGTGAACTTGTGAAAGTGCAGATGAAGCGCAAGAAGGTCGATTTCAAAGATGAGGAGCTGGCAAAGGTATACCGCAAAGCATCCCAAACCGATATTGACAAATGGCAAAAATGTAGGGATCGGGAGGAAGAGATTAAGAAACGGGCACGAGAAATGGCTATCATTTTGAAGCTCCAGATGAAAATCTCCGATGTTGAATTTCAGGGGGATGGATCCAAAGCTACCTTTTACTATACTGCCGAGGATCGCGTTGATTTTAGACAGTTGATAAAAGATATGGCAAAGGCTTTTTCTATTCGTATAGAAATGAGACAAATCGGCTATCGGCAAGAAGCACAGCGCTTAGGGGGCATCGGCTCTTGTGGGCGCGAATTATGTTGCTCAACCTGGCTGTCAGATTTTCGTTCCGTTAGTACCTCTGCTGCCCGTTATCAACAACTTTCATTGAATCCTCAAAAATTGGCAGGGCAGTGTGGAAAATTGAAATGTTGCTTAAATTATGAGCTAGATACTTATTTAGAGGCTTTAAAGGATTTTCCATCCCAAGACACTAAATTATTTACCGAAAAAGGCCTCGCTTTTTGTCAAAAGACCGATATTTTTAAAGCAACCCTATGGTTCTCTTACAAAGATGATCCGGCAAATTGGCACACGCTTTCTAAGGAACAGGTACAGGAGATTTTAGAGAAAAACAAAAAGAAAGAAAAAGTTGCCAGTCTGGAAGAATATGCCGTTGATAACATCGTTATCGATGAAAAGGTGGTGTTCGAAAATGTAGTAGGACAAGACAGTCTTACTCGTTTTGATAAGCCAAAGCGCAGCCGTAATAGTAAGAGTCGAAACAAGAATCGAAACAACCGGAACAAAAATAAAAAAGGGGGCAATACCAATTCTCGAAACAACAATAACAAGAACGGAAACAACAACAATAAAAAAAGACAGCCTAAAAATGCGTAAAATTTTGTTCGCACTTGTCTTGGGATTCCTAATAATATCCTGTGATACGGCAATGGTCAAATCGAGTTATGTAGCGATAGACGACGCCAGTTGGGAAAAAGATTCGATTCTGGAGTTTACCTTTTCCGGCTTAGATTCATTAGCCTCTCATGACGTTTTTATCAACGTTCGAAACGATAATACTTTCCTATATAACAACTTGTTCCTAATTGCTGAATTGAGTGCGCCAGATGGAGTGGTTGTTAAGGATACCTTGGAATATTCAATGGCTGAACCCGACGGGACTTGGTTGGGGAAAGGTTATGGTAGTATCAAGGAGAATAAATTGTGGTACAAAGAGGACATCGTTTTTCCCGAAACAGGCGTATATACATTGCGCATTTCCCATGCCATGCGCAAAAATGGAAGTGTTGATGGTATGGCACTTTTAGAAGGGATTACCGATGTCGGTTTTGAAATTGTAAAAAAGTAACTCAGTATTATGGCAAAGAAGACTGTCAAGAAAAAAGCAATGCAGGGCTTTGGTAAGTTTATTAAATGGTTTTGGATTGTATTTGGCACAGGTATAGTATCCGCAGTGTTACTATTTTGGTTGGCATCTTTAGGGGTTTTTGGAGAGATGCCCACTTTTGAGCGTTTGGAGAACCCACAAACGAATCTTGCAACAGAGATTATTTCTTCCGACGGCAAGACCTTGGGGAAGTTTTATTTGGATGATAATAGAACGCCTGTCGCCTATGAGGATTTGCCTGAAAATTTGGTAAATGCACTAGTGGCTACGGAAGATGAAAGGTATTATAAACATTCTGGAATAGATTGGTATGGAACAATGCGGGCCTTTGCCTTTCTTGGAAAAAGGGGAGGTGCAAGTACCATAACGCAACAACTAGCGAAACAATTGTTCACAGGAATTGCAGCAAGAGGCTGGAAGAGGTATACTCAGAAGGTAAAAGAATGGGTGATCGCCACCCGTTTAGAACGTAACTATACCAAGGAAGAGATTATAGCTATGTATCTGAATATTTATGATTTTGGCAATAATGCGGACGGTATACGTTCTGCTTCCAAAATCTACTTTGGGAAGGAACCGCAAGAATTAAAGGTAGAGGAATCGGCGATGTTGGTAGGAATGTTAAAGAATTCTTCCTTGTATAACCCAAGACCGCATAGAAATCCTGTTGGAACCAAAAGAAAACGAGATATCGCTATTGGTCAGATGGCTAGGAGCGGTTTTATTACTGAACAGGAACGAGATTCTCTTCAAGCCTTGGAGATGAACTTAAATTATAGTCCCGAGTCACACAAGGAAGGTCTTGCAACCTACTTCCGCATGTATGTGCAAGGTTTTATGAACCGATGGATTGAAAAAAACCCAAAACCCGCGCTTGAAGGGGAACGGGATAAGTGGAATATTTATCTAGACGGGTTGAAGATTTATACCACGGTTGACTCCCGCATGCAAAAGAATGCAGAGGATGCCGTAACAGCACATATGAAGAATCTACAAGCCGAGTTCTTTCATCAAAATACTCCCGATCGTAACAAAACGGCACCCTTCCTTGATTTGGAACAGAACCAGATCAATTCGATCATGCGTAGGGCCATGAAAAATTCAGATCGTTGGCGCTCTATGAAAAGAGCAGGAAAGTCAGAAGAAGAAATAGAAGCCTCTTTTAAGGTAAAAACAGGTATGACCGTTTTCGATTGGAATAGTGATTCGCAAGAAAAAGACACGATCATGACCCCAATGGATTCCATTCGGTATTACAAGACCTTTTTACGTACTGGTATGCTCTCTATGGAACCACAAACAGGCCATGTAAAGGCTTGGGTTGGTGGTGTGGATTACAAGCATTTTCAGTATGACAATGTAAAGCAAGGAAGAAGACAGGTTGGATCTACCTTTAAACCATGTGTATACGCGGCGGCCATTGATCAACTTCGGCGTTCACCATGTGATTCATTGCCAGATACGCAGTACTGCATCGAGGCTGAAAAACATGGAAACCCAGA
>CALLVX010000097.1 GCA_938010765.1 uncultured Flavobacteriaceae bacterium
GATACTAGCAGTAGCTTCTTCGGAAAGTGCAGAAAGGTGCACCATTTCCAAACGCTCTTCTAGCTCAACAGTTCCAAAGCCTTCGATTAATTTGTTTTCCAAATTTTTCATCGTAAAAAGGGTTTATTGGTTAGTAAATACGCCATGGCGACTCTCGCCATAGAAATCATTTATGATCAAACAAATGATGAAATGCTAATGAGTAGGTAAACAACTCACCATGCGGTTAAAAGAATTTTGTTCTTATTCCCAAGGATCAAGGGTGGGAGGATCTTCTTTTCCACCTTTACATATGCCAGAAGAATCTGCTTCATAAAGTGATGAAAGGTGAACCATTTCCAAACGTTCTTCCAATTCAACAGAACCGAAGCCTTTGATTAATTTGTTTTCCGAATTTTTCATTTTCAAAAAATTAGTGGTTAATGAATGTGCTAGGGCGATTCTCGCCATAGCTACCATTTATCATTCGACAAATGATGCGTTTGCCCATGCCGAGCATTTCTGTACGTACGGGCACCCTATAAATAGGAAAGCCTTTTTAAAGTAATTTTCGAACAAGGATATGCTCTGGCCATATGTTAGTGCTGACACTGGCAAGCGTTGAGGTTTTTTATATCGCTTTTTTGGTGATAAACTGTTTTGTAATCCTAATTACAAAATAGGTGTTGATGAAAAGCCCGAACAATAGCCCCAAGATGTTCTTGTAAGTAGCAACAATTGTCCAATCTACAGCACTCCAGTTAAGTATAAAGAGTCTTGTTTCTTTAATATTCTTATAGGTTAAAGAAATCAATGCGATGATCAGCGCGACCATAATTACATGATATAATAAAGAATAGATGAACA
Source organism: uncultured Flavobacteriaceae bacterium (assembly GCA_938010765.1). Taxonomy (GTDB): domain Bacteria; phylum Bacteroidota; class Bacteroidia; order Flavobacteriales; family Flavobacteriaceae; genus Pelagihabitans. The sequence goes on from CALLVX010000097.1 coordinate 847, forward strand.
GTGGCAAGCGTTCCTTTATGAACTTCAATTTTTCAACCAATGGGATTTCCGATTTAAATACTTTCAGTAGTTTCCCGGGGAATTCCATCGCTTCTTGAATAAGGTTCGGAATGCCAAAGTAGTCGCTATACATCCAATAGCCGTCATTTCGAAAAAAGGGATTGATGGCATATACCAAAAGGAAAATATTCGATATCACGAACGACTTTAGAATGATCTTAAATTCAAGGCTTTCTAAATTGATGTATATGAGATAAAACAAGATATTTACGATCAGTTGAAAATAAATACCTCCTAAGTTGACCACCATTCTTTTGCTCTTGTTCAGGTTCCAGACCTTGGTTACATCACTGTAAAACACCGGAAATATCAGATAAAAGCCAAAACCTATCGCACTAGAAGGTTGCCCATAATGAGCGGCCGACGATGAATGGCCAAATTCATGGATCAATCCAATAATAATAACCCCTACATACATCATGATGACTCCCAAAAAAGTATCTTTCAATGAGGTCGTATGTTGCATTATACCATCCTGAAAAATCAATTTTAAGAGACTTACGGTCATGAAAAGGGCAATGGGGGTCAAAACCATCATTACATACTTGTTGAAAAAAGGCGTGGTCACCGAAGAAACGGCGCTGATCGCCTTTTCCCCTAAAATTCTCACTTTCAGATAGATGTAGTTGTATAAAGTGTCCGTTCTTTTTTTCTCGGTGCTCGTAACTTGGTCAATAAAGCCGTCGATATTTCCCTTTAAGAAAGTAGCATCAATAGCAACATTGTAGTCTTCATTGATGGTATGGGTGATATCATCTAGGCTTTTATCTTCTTTAAGAAACAGTAAACACTTGTATAGCATTTCTCCGATAGAATAGATCCTTCCTTGATAATTTGCCGTAAAGTAGTTTTCCTCGACCTTAAAAAGGGTAGTTTCTTTTATGATCTCATCATGTGTCATAAGGTGTGTTTTTAGAATGTTTTGGTTGGTTTACTGTTTAGGCAACCTCCTCTGAATGCAGGTTCAAATCTGGTTTTGAACGCTCCCGATTAGATTGCCTTGAGCCATTCAAATACTGTTTGACCAAGGCAATCGATGGTCGTCTCTTAATTTTGCCTGTGACCTTCAATGAAACCGGCCAAGGTGGTGAGTGACTTAAGATGTGGTCGAATAGATTCGATCTCATCTACTTGAATGCCATAGTCGTTGTCAAATATCAAAACGAGCTCTAAAGCATCCAATGAATCCAATCCGAGGCCCTCTCCGAACAAGGCGTCATCTGCCTCAATATCTTTAGGATCTATTTCCATCAAGTTCAAACGATCAATAATTTTTAATTTCAATTCTTCGATAAGTGGTTCCATAATTTAAATTTTTAAGGTTTATATTCTATTTGTTATTGTAACCGCGGTATGCATTTTAAGACTTTTACGCTGTCTGTTTTCTCAATACAGATATCGTCCAGGCCCATAAACTAGGTTCTGGGCCCAGGGATATCTAAACAATGGTTAGATTGTATAGCGTAGTATTGTTTTTAAAACCTAGAAGGTTTTATCTTGAAGTGAGATGCGTTCAGAATTTAAGTAAAGCGATTTTTTAAGCGTATTGCAGCTTCTTCTGCCCAATGATTTTTTGATAGTTTACTTTGCTTTCCAAGTAAAAATGACTTTTGTAGTTGTTGGCAGATTCTAACTCGATCCATCCTACCAGACATTGATCCATTCCCTTTTCGAAAAACATATTCGATATAAGTTGATCTATAAGCGGTTGGTTAAACTTCTCGAGAACCAAATAGGTGTTTTCTCCCTTGATATTCTGTTTTATACAAATTTCACCCATGACTATGCTAGGAAGGGTATAGGTAAACAGGGTAGGGTTCGGATTGAAATTCTCGGGTCGCAAACCTTCTATGTATGTCCCATCTGTATGCAGACATCCTGATTTGCTGCAAAGAATAATGCCGGTAGAAAAAGGCTCCGATGTATTCGGAGTATCTTTGAATACCATGGAAGCCGTTATGATTCCAAGTTTCGAAATCCTATCCATTTTATGGAATTTTGGATAGTTTACCTTCAGCGTGCTATAGGCCTCCAACAAAAAGCTATCCAGATCTTCCGGAGATTCCGTCGTGAATATGGTCTGGTCATTGACCTGTACCGAATTTTCGGTTATTATACATTGATTTCTCATAACTTTTGAATTAACATTGCGGAATTGACCCCTCCGAAACCGGCAGCGGTTTTTAAGAAACACTTCATATTCTTTTTATTGGATCTATGCAGGACATTCACTTTGGAGGAAACCCCTAAGTTGGTAAACCCCAAGGATGCAATTGTTTGCCCTTTTTGTAAAGATTCCAAGGAGAGCACTGTTTCTAGGATACCCGCTGCCCCAAGGGTATGTCCGAAATATCCCTTTAAACTATTTAGCGGAACATCGTTTAGATTGTTCTTGTGAATGGCAAGCGCCTCCATTTCATCATTGTATCTAGTGGCAGTTCCGTGAGCTGAAATAAAATCTATGTCGGTTTGGTCCCGTTGCGCCAGACAATTCTTTATTGCCCGGGTAAGTCCCACGCCCTCTCTTGAAGGTGCTACTGTGTGGTGGGCATCGGTTGTTGAAGAGCTAGCTGCTATTCTTGCAATACCTTGGTTGGGTTCTATCTTTGAAGATACCACCAGTGCCGCACAGCATTCTCCTAAATTGATACCATCCCTTTTTTCATCAAAAGGTTTGCACTTGGTATAGCTCAACGCATTCAAGGCGGAAAAGCCCGACAATGTAAACCTACTTACCAAATCACCGCCCACAACGATAATTGTGTCGTACAAATCGTTTTTAACGAGATCGTTTGCCAAAATTGTTGCTTGTACACCCGAAACACACGCATTTGAAACGATCAATGGCGCGTTGGCAAAACCAAAGTACCTCTGGAGAACATTTTTAAACTCCACTAGTTGAATTCTTTTTTCCGGTATATGCGGGCTTTTAGAATCCATTAAATCGATATTTCCCTTGGTCGTTGAATACACCAGGAGGGTACGCTCGTTTTTTGGATCTATTCCCGTTTTTCGCAATACTTTCCCAATTAATAAAATACTCAGCTTTTCTAACTTACTATAATACCTGGGATTCTCGTATTCCGAGAAACGAACGTCTATGGTCTCCTCAGAAATGGTCGCAGTAAAAGTTCCCTTTTTAAGGAAAGGGCTATGGTCTGCCCTTAGGCCCGTATCCCCCCTTTCAATTGCGCTAAAATTCTCTTGAACATCGAATCCAAGGGGACTGATTAGCTCTTTATATATGATGTTGGATGTAGTTCCCATTTTTTTCAGTTTTCGTTAACCATTTACGTTCAAAGGCTTCCTTTAAATCAGGGTTTTTTAAGACCAAGCGTTTCTCCATAGTGGTAATTACCTGGGTTGTTTTCCCGGTACATACCAATTCCTCGTCTTGATTATAGATTTTATAGTGAAATACAATCTTCACCGTATCGTTCTGTTCATAGCGTACATTTACCCGAAGATGTTCACCATACGCTACCATCTTTTTATAAGAGATCTGTAGATCTACCAAGGGTGTTAAAAACCCTTTGTGAAAGAAATCCATATACCCGATCCCGTACTTGTTTCCAAAATGTTCGCGTGCTATTTCGAAATAACGTACGTAATTGCCATGCCAAACTATCTGCATGGCATCTACATCGGAAAAGCCAACTTCGATATCTTTTTCAATTGATAATGCCGGTCTCATTGAGCTGTCTTAAGACTATTCGGGTAGTATGCCGCTTATCGGCTTATAGGTGGCCTTGTTGAGATATTCGGACGACTGGTGCTTTGCGCTTGCACTGAATCTTTTTTGATCCTTTAATTCAGAACTGTCTTCTCGGTTCAATTCTACCATGAAATGATAGGTCAACGGAAGTTTTTTGAGCAAATCCTCGTTAAAGACAATGTCTTTGGTCAGTTTCATAGGGTGTTTTTTGATCTTCTTTTATAAGGTATTCGGCGATTGCCTTAGGAATATGGAAATTACATTTGTTCGATTCGAAAAGATACTGGCCAATAGGATTCACTTCTAAAAAGTAGTACTTCCCATCTTGGCACTTTACCAAATCTATTCCCCCCATCAAAAGGCCCTCTTCCTTCATAAAGGATGAAAGTTTATTTTTCATTTCTGCAGGAAGTTCGTACGGGAGGTGGTGTACATTTTTATCGTTGGCAAACTTCTTGCGGTCATCCACATTGTAACCATTTTCCGAAACAATGGCGGTTGCAAAAAACTGTCCATCAACATAAAATACCCTTATTTCGAAATCGGTATCCAAGCGTTCCTGGAAAAGCGTTGGAAAAAATTGCGTCGGCAATTTTAGCGCATCTTCATTGCTAATACCCTTTACAAGCGACACGTAGGCTTTTTCTTCGAATAGGTAATAATTACGGCTTACATCCGAAAATTGCTTAATTATTAAGCGATTGCTACATTCTTGTAAAAATGCGCTTACGGCATCTTTCGTATTTAAAATTCTTGACTCTGGTACTTTCAAACCTTTTGATGCCGCCTTGTTGAGCATCAGTAGTTTGTTAACTTGGATATTGGAGAGGGGGGAAACCCACTTTTTATCCTTTAGAGATTCAAAAAAATAGCGGTTGAACGTAGCAATTTCTGAATTCAACTCATCATTGAGTTGCATGGAAAATTGATGTTCTTGTTTAGAAACAAATTGCTTTTTTTGATCAAAATGCCTGTACCAAACTACTTGTACCTCATCATTTAGGCAACGGTCGTTATAGTATATTTTTCCTTGGTTTACATCGATTCTTAGGGGGGCGTATTTTTTAAACAGATCATCAAGTGTGATTTTCAAAAAAGAAGCGTTCGAAGCGATCAACCAATCTATAACCGGGTCTGTGCCTTGTTCAAAAGAGTCAGAGCCAAGAATAAGTATCATAGTTGTTTTTTAGTTGAATCAATTACCTACTAATGGCAGCCAAGTAATTTTCGTTCCATTTTTTACCCCAATGAGGTTGACTTGTATAAGCATCTTTGGTTTTTCTCGCTTCGGCTTCGTAAAGGGCCTCTGCTTTCTCAAAGGCTTGTTTCGCCTTGTCAGAATCACCACCAACAAACTTTGGAAAATTCAAATAGAAATTACCGTAGATAAGAAAAGCTCTAGGGTTGGCACCATCTGCTTTGATAGCCCCATTAAGTAATGATTTGATTTTTGGAATGTACTTAGGGCCTGTTGAATTGTCGAGTTCTACCTTATGTATGTACCCCCGGGCCAATAGGGTCATTACTTCCGAATTATTGTCAATTTTTTGTGCGGCCCACAAATCGCGAATGGCCTCATCGATCAACGCTTCTTTGTTTTTTGTCACCTGATCTTTCAGGTACATTCTTGTAAGTGCAGCATAATAAAGTGGAAGCCATTCTCCTTCGGCTTGCCCTTTAAGTCTTTCAAAACGATCCAATACCGCTTGGTTTTCATCGCGATCTACGGCAGAATCAAAAAGGCGGGCATTTTTTTCTAGAAGCTTTTCATAGTCTGCCCTGTTTTCAGGGGTAATCTGGGCGAAGCTTAGGGCCGAGATGAACAGTGTTAGGGTGTAAGTGATGCATTTTTTCATGATTTCTAATTTTAATTGTTTATTATTTCGTCTATATATTCTTTTGACTTATCGGAGCCGAGCGATACATAGCAGCCGACAAATACGAATCGATTATACAAGGATCGAATTGGTCTGCTCAAACTAAGATCTACATCGGAATATTGGTATCCGTAGGTTTGTTCACTGCCGAGAATGTTTGAAATTGAAGTCATTAGCAGCAAGGGGGTATTCTTTATCTTGATCGAATAAAAAAAGTTGGCGCTTAGGTCATGAAAGTCGGTCGTGAGATCACTGTTAAAATCGGCCTCGCTCCTATTTGGGTTGTAATACGGTCTGCCCGAATTGTAATTGTAGTTTAGCGAAACTGTTAGGTCGTCCTTAAAAAAAGTGCTGTTCACTAAAAACGAGGCGCTGTGTTTGGCCGAAAATCGTACCGGTGCTTCAATCGGAAAATCGAGATACAAACGTTTACTATCTAAAAAGGAATACCCTAGTTGATAGGTGTATTTCTTGAAAATCTTTTTTCCTTTTACCGAAAAATCGATTCCCTTGGCATAACCACCACCATCGGTAGTGACCACCTCGTTCACATTTCGCAACAATCGCTTGTAGTCTTTATTATAGATATCCAGTTTTAGGATATGGTTCACATACTTTTTTTCAAATGATAGAATAAAGTGGTCGGCTTTTAGATAGTTCAAACTGGTATTTAACAACAAATTATCTAAAGAGGTTTGTTGATAGAATTGCCCATATGAAAAATTCACCTTGGTTCGTGTGTTGTCGTACGAGAGATTATACCTGGGAGCGAGGTTCCCATTAGCTGTTAGCCAAGAATATTCATATCGAGCACCCAGAGAGGTAAAAAGGTTTTTTACAATTTTCACCCTTCCTTCGGTATAGAGTGCCAAAAGATTGTCATTGAGTGTCTTACTATCTAGATTATCGCTAAATTTTGAACTTTGATTAAAAAATTCCGCCCCCGTATTTAGTAAAATTGAGGATGTTAGGGCCGTTGTATACTTCGTTTTTGCATGAAAATCTTTCACCACTCTTTTTCTAGGGTCTCCGGTTTCATACAAATCTTCCCTCAAAATGTCTTCTCGTATACTGTCTTCATTAAAGCCATACGAAACCCCCAGTTTCAATTCATTCTTGGCATCGAACCGATAATTAAGTGTTGCCAGGTTAAAGGAATTTGTATTTCCCACATCGGCCTTTTCCTTTACGGTACCATCATCTATATTATCTACAAGTGAGATAACCTTTGCGCCATACCCATAAGAGAAGAGTTTTAAAATACCCTTATCGCTTATTCTATTCTTATAAAAGAGACTGCCACTAAAGGTTCTAGGGCCTTTCTCTAATCGTTGGTAGGCTAAATCTGGTTCGATCAGATCCGAATAAATACTAAAATCCTGTATGTTGGCATTTACTTCGAGTGATTGGTTCTTACCAATAAGTATATTGTTGGTCACATCTACAAAAAAGGGTGAAGCCACAAGACTAATGCCTCTTTCCAAAGGAATATCTCCACTTTCCATTACCAAAATAGAGGACAAGGCCTGCCCGTATTCGGCTGAAAAACCACCGGCATAGAACTCAAAATTTTTGAATAACAAGGGCGAAAATCGAAGTCTACTTCCCTGATTTTGAGGGGAGGTTTCCAATTGATTTCTAAGAATCATCCCGTCAAATAGGTACTGGGTCTCCGAACCTTCCCCGCCTCGTACGGATAGTTCCCCGCTTTCACCTAGCTGTTGGGCGCCCGAAACAGCATTTAGCGTGGCGATGACATTCATATCTGCCGAATTGGCCAACACATCAATATACCCCAACGATTCTGTTGCTACCGGTTTTACCTCGGTAACATCCCTATCTACCGTAACGACGACCTCTTCAAGATTAAAAGTTTGGTTTACGAACAGGAGGTCTACCGTAATCGGTTCGCTCCCCTCCTCCAGAATTACATCTTGAAAAATAGCATCATACCCTTTCTTTTCAGCAATTATTGTTACTTCCTTGTTCGTTGTAGCTTGGATATCCAAAGAGTAGTTCCCTGCACTATCGGTATCGGTCTCATAGAAGGTGCCTTCTATAAAGACGACGACCCCTTCTACATTCTTCCCATGCATGTTCTTTACATTTCCTTCTATGGTAAATTGCTGCTGGGAATGAACGGTGAAGTAGCATAGAAGGGCTGCAATGAATACGAGTATTTTCTTAGGTGGTTTTAAATATAGTTCCATTTTGATATTGATTTTAGCATCAATTCATAGTCTTTGTTAGTGTAAATACCTCCTTGGTCCTAATTGCTTATATAGCTCATAGGAAGGGTGGCCGTAATATTCTGTTGTAGGGAAGCTATGCGAACAATTACCTTGTTGGTATTGTTTATTTTTAATACTTCGCATTCCAAACCACTTAACGAACCATAGGCGATTTTTTTTATTTCGCCTACCTTGGCGTGCGGTGCGTTGGTCTCGATATCGGTTAGCTCCTTTGCGCCCACCAAATACTTTATCTGATTAATTTCTTTTTCGGGGACTTTCGCATATTCCCTTCCAAAACTTATGTAAGCACTTGCGCCGTCTACCGAAAGGGTTTTATGAAAATCCATCGAAGATTTAATGTTTACAAAAACATAGCTGGGAAATAAAGGCTTTGAGATTTTCTTTTTTCGATCACTCCACTGTTTCATAGTAGTAACCATGGGAAGAAAGGAATCAATTTCGATTTCCTGTAATTGATCGTGCACTTTTTTTTCATGTCTCGATTTTACGTAAACAACATGCCAACCAGTAGTATTTGTCATAATTTATTGGTTTTCAATGACCGGATATGGCTACGCCGTTCCCAGTCACATGGGTTTTTCATTTAAAAAATAGTATTGGATACTACTCGACAGATATGGCTCCGCCGTTCCCAGTCACATGGGGTTTTTACTTAAAATATTGTACTGGGTACAGTAACTTGGGTAGTTCTACCAATGGCACCTTGAAGGAGCTTTGGCGCTGATTTTGTTAATCACTTTTCAAAAATTATCCTTACTTATCCGCTGTAAACCTTCAAGCCTTTTGACACAATCAAAAGAGCTTGAAACATTCGTGTAGAACGTGAATATTTCCAAATGCCTCCTTCCCCAGGGAATACTTAAAACTGTCAAGAAAATCCTTGACCTTAAACCGTGTCCCTTAGAAGCTGTTCAGATAAAAGGCCTGCATAACAACTAATGGGTTTTTAGTTTAAACAAAGTATCCTATTTTGGAAAATTGGCTGTGATCAATAAATCAATGAACTGGTAAATTATCTTATTGTTGTTATATCAAATTTAAGCCACAATGGTAAGTTTTTAACTACACCAAAGGGTAGTTGTACCGCGATGCGCCAAATACTACACTATCGGGTAGTTTGCACGCTTCCGGAGCCTGGTCAACAGCTTCTGACTCGGCCAAATGCTTGTTCTCGTTATAAAAATCAATTAGCCCGTCATAGGACATGCAAACAGGTATGGTTTCCGAGCCCAAATAATCGATCGAAGCACCTACTTTTTTTGCTTTGATTCCCATCATGGTCAAAACACGCAATAACTTGGCATCACACTCTGCGAATGCCATATTATCCTTATGTTGGCAAATAGGTGCTATGGCACATACCATTAGTTTCTTTAGCAGGTTTATATCCCGCACACCCTTTTTAATAGCGAATCGCCCAATATGCCATATTTCATTAACCGCATTACCGTTCACACATAGCAATGGATTTATTCCGAACATTTTCTGAATGGGCAGGGGACTGATAAAATCCCAGTTTAAAGATCGAATTGTACCTAGAATGGCACCACTTTCATCTTTTACGGCAAAAACTCGTGCGTTTTGCAAGTAGGCCATCTCCTCCTTATATATAGCATCAATATCGCTCTCATAATCACTTGGAAATTGGCTTTTCGCATGGTGCTTAAAATTCTCCGTTACAACGAATTTTGAAAGATTAAAAATTTCATTTTTCTGGATTCTTGACAGGTAAGTTTTTTCGTGTAGCATGATGTTATTTTTTGTTAAAACTATCTTAATACACATCCTGTCCTGCTACACAAAAGGTTAGTTATCAAGTTCTTGCGTAAATACTACCCTTTAGGGTGGTAGGTAAAAACTTATCTTAAAGTAGGTGTATTTTGATTTATAAATAGCAAGAAATGTTAAACAGATCGCTATAAAATGATGCCGAAAAGCATATCGAAACCACTAATAAAATCCATTAAGCAAAGTTTATATACTAACAATCAAATAGATACAGTTCTCCAAAATCAATATCTGTATTTGAGATACAATAACAGAGATGTTGCATCTTTATACCTAATTATTAAACGTTTTTCCGTAAGAGACTTAAAAAAAAGTATATATTTGAAGGATAAACAACCCATTATGGTAAGTGAAAACGACTTTTTCTCATCGAGAAATACGGTTAATGACCTGGGGAAAAATGAGGTAAACCAGGTCGTAAATTACCTAGAACCCATTAAGGCTTTTGCAAGAACTACTTACAAAAGCATTTATGTCATAGACTATGAAAAAAAAGGATTCGAATATGTTTCGGAAAACCCTCTTTTTTTATGTGGGCATACTGCGGAAGAAGTTCGAGATCTTGGATACGCCTTTTACTTTAAATATGTTATTAAGGAAGATCTTGATCTGCTTTTAAAAATCAACACAATAGGATTTGATTTTTACGAAAAGATTCCTATCGAGGATCGTATTTACCATACGATTAGTTATGATTTTCATCTAAAAAACCCCGATGGGAAGGTTATTTTGATCAACCAAAAGCTAACACCAATTTTTTTAACCAATGATGGAAAGATTTGGAAGGCCATCTGCATCATCTCCCTCTCCTCCGAACACAACTCCGGTAATATCAAGATTTACAAAAAAGGCGACAACCAAATATTCAAGTATGACCTGGAAGGCGATTTTTGGAAAGCGACAGAGAAAATAAGTCTTACAAACCGGGAGAAGGAAGTACTGCAGTTCTCCACAAGAGGTTTTACCATAGGAGAAATCGCAGAAGCGATTTTTGTTTCACCGGACACGGTGAAATTTCATAGAAGAAAATTATTCGATAAGTTAGAGGTGGCGAATATTTCTGAAGCTATTGCCCATGCTACGAACAATAGATTAATTTAAGGATTACAAATTATCCTCAATTACTTTGGATAAGTAAAACTCAGGAAATTTTTTGAATTTTTTACCTGTCGCGATATTGAAAAGTAAATGGGTACACATCGCGGCTACCGACCAAGATGCAATAGACAATTGCGGCGGCGGCAAGCCCTTTTCTTCTCCAATGTATTTTTCTATAATATCGTCTATCCATAATTGCGGGTTTCCCCAAAACTTTAAATAACCCGAGGCATACTCTACCATTTGAACTTCGTTGAATTCCACATCAGGTTTTGATATTGAATCTAATGATAGGCCGTCGCCGGCAATAATTGTCACCAAACTACCCCAACCAATATTGTAAGGGTGTAGAATGGGGATATCCAATTCCTGGCATGCTTTGTCAAATGCAATAGGAACAGGGGTATCAAAATCCAAGGCGTTGATGGCCGCCTTATGACCTTTAATATAACCTTCCACATTTTCAAGGGTCAGGAAACTGGCGAAACAAGTAATTTTTGCTCTTTCATTAATAGATTGCAGGCGCTTGGCCAGCGCATCTACCTTGTTCGTCCCAATATCGGTTTCCGTATAGTTTTGTCGATTCAAATTAGAATTTTCAACCTGATCGCCGTCTATGATCGTAATATTCTCAAACCCGAAACGCAAAGCACATTCCGCTATAATACTACCAATACCACTGCCTGCCAGGAGAATAGGGAAATCCCGTATGATTTCCTGCTCCTCCTGCGTGAGGTATATTCTATTTCTGCTATATCGTGGTTCCATTGTATTATTTTAGGGCAAATTTAGGTATCGACAGCTATTATAGCCTTACACGAAAGGGTAGTTTTCACCTTTCATTAAAACATAGAGGCATAGAAAAAATTAAGAAGGTACACCTGAAATTTTGATGGTAACCGCCACAGCCTATAGCACAATCGTTATCGTCAAAACCAATACGACCCAAAGTAAAAAGAGTGGCATTTCATACCCAAGGCCCCCTATTGGTCATTCCCGAATTGGGGATGGGCGACCCATCTTACCACCATGGTAAAGAAAATGAAATGACCTATTCTAGGTGATTTTAAAAAGAACGCATTTCATTCGCTACCCTTATCATCCAATTGTTGAACAATGTTACTTTCTTTTGAGGTCCGCTGTGTAATATTGCAGGTCGACCAAAAAATTTCATCATACTCATTTGTCCGATTCTCTATGCTAGTACCTATATCCATATTTCTCTTAAACGGATAATCACTTAAACCATCAATGATGATATTATTGATGAAAAGTTTTTTTTGGGAAATTGGGTGAAAAGCAATTTTCGAGATTCAAGCTCTTTGAATATCTTCCACCCGTCTTCTTCTTTTTGATATTTTAAATACATTTTTCCGTGGCATTCCTGATACGGGAAATACGCCTTTCAATTCTCAACAATATTCGAGGTATTCAGCACTATTTCAACATATAATCAATCTTCATATACCCAGTACAAGTCAAGGTCATTTACCTCAAAGACTATTGAACTGGATTTCATGTGTATTTCGAGTACCACGGAAAAAGTTTAACTAATCAAAAAGTTGTTAAGCCCTGCACCAATTAACCCAAATCCCCGCCCCGAAGCCTCAGAAGAAAACCCCTCTCCTTACCATCTTCCTTAAATCAAAAGCTGTTGAAAACAAAAATATGCTAACTACAAACATCAGCGATTTTAACGGTCCGAACCGCTCTGGAGATTTACGGAATATACGCCTACCTACTCTATAATTTATTCAAAATCACAATATCCGAACACAAATTCAAAATTTCTTTCATCCTGAATCCATTTTCATCACCAAACATCGTTTTACCATGCCTAAACAGTTTTACAATAGTTAGTATGGTTTTCCAATTATTGATGAAATCTATGCCACTTACCAAGCAATAGCATTTTTTTCATAATGCTTTTCTTACATTAGAGAAGACTTAGTGTTTTAAAACCTATCTAAACCCATACAACAAACCATAGTGGTTATGATACTTCGCCCCCTGATCATTAGCACTTTATTGTGCGTTACGTTTATGAGTCTAGCGCAAGCGCCTAACTTTAATGCCCATAATATAGATAGCTTAAAGACCGCCTTAAAATTAAATCCGCAAGACAACCTCTTGACCTTCGTATTTCTTGCTACCTATTACAATAAAGTACACAACGATTCTGCAGCGCTTTATCTATCAAAAGCGAAGAACATATTTTTAGTAAGCAACAATATTGAAATTCAATTTAAAATTCTTAAAGAAGAATATCGATTTTCACTAAATAAGGGGAAGGTAAAGCAACAAATCAGGGTAAGTAAACGGCGCTTAAAACTTACCCGTAAATTCAAAAACAAGACCTATATCTTACAGTCTTATACTGATTTAACGGCGGCTTACATAAGAGCTAGAAAGAAAGATTCTGCCACATATTTTTTTGAATTGGCAAGGAAACTTAGACCATCGGTAAGTAATAAAGAGACGTTAGGTGATTTTTATGGGATGGCTGGATTTTATTATGGTTCTCAGGGAAATTTTGATCTTTCTTTAGAGAGCAGCATGGAGGCCTTGCGATTGTATGATGAAGTAAATGAAAGGTATAGTGCTATTAGAGTTTATAACAACATTGGGGTTATGTTTCTAAATAGCCGCAAGTACCGCAAGGCGATAGAAATTTTCAAGAAGGCTCAGTATCTTATAAAAGAGGATGCCAATCAATTTTCAAATTACAACAACTTGCTCAACTTAAGTAAGTGCTATACCGGTGTGAAAGAGTTAAAAATAGCTTCGGAGCATGCGCAAAAGGCCTTAGTTCTTTCAAAAGCCATAGGAAATGAACTCTATATAGCTTTGGTGTTTTCCCAGTTGGCTTTTATCGCGCACAAGGAAGGGAAATTTAAGTCGGCAGTTGAGTACAATAGTATAGCGCTAAAAATATACACGAAAAACAAAAAATATTTTCGTATTAGTCTAACCCTTACCAACATGGCCGAAGCTCACTTGATGAGAAAAGAGTTTGCTATAGCCAATGCGGTTACCAAAGAGGCTTTAAGTGTTTCTAAGAAACATAGCCTTATTAAGCGATTGCCCAGTGCTTATGGTTTACTTTCCAAAATAGATTCTGCACAGGGCAACTATTTATCTTCCTTGACCAATTATAAACGTTCTATTGCTATTTCGGATTCTTTACAACAAAATGTAGACACTAAAAATTTTAATGAATTACAAGTAAAGTATACTACCCTTGAGAAGGAAAAGGAAATCGTTGTTTTGAATAGTGCCAACAAAACGCAAGAATTAAAAATAAAAAGCCAGCGCTACGAGAATTACATTCTCTGGTGTGTTTCCATTTTTTTCTTGGTAGGCATCACCAATGTTTTTTTTCAATACAGAACTAAAAAAAAGAACAACCTTTTGTTATCAGAGAAAAACTTGGAAATACAAGTAAAAAATCAAGATTTACAACAAAAGAGCACCCAATTGGTAAGTGCATTACAAGACAAAGATGTCTTGATCAAGGAAATACACCATCGGGTAAAAAACAGTCTCCAACTCATTACAAGTCTACTAAGTTTACAAGCTGAGCGCATGAACAGCAAGAAAATTGAGGCCTTCGTATCGAGAAGCCAACATAGAATTGCTTCCATGGCATTAGTACATGAAGTATTGTACAAAGGGAATAAAATGAAGCAGATAAATTTTCACCAATACCTGTTGCGATTGGTGGAAGCGGCATATGATTCATTTGATTTTTCAAACAAAAAAATTACCTATGAAATAGAAGCGAAAGGTATTTTATTTGAAGTAGAGACTGCCACTCCATTAGGCATTATCATAAATGAATTGGTGCACAATGCTTTTAAACATGCTTTTAGGGACAAGACTAATGGCAAGGTAACGATAAGTGTCACAAAAAATCAAGAATTATACCAGATCCTTGTAAAGGACAATGGTGCCGGCATACCTAAAAATGGTGGATATCATCAAAAATCGTACGGCTTAAAATTAGTTTCCTTATTAATGAAGCAACTAAAAGGCACGATTGTACAAAGTCAAAAAGAAGGAACTTCTTTTGAGATTCAATTTACCCCTAAACCCCTAATTCTTAACCCCAATAATGATGAAAAAGAAAATCCTAATTGTAGAAGATGAAGCTATCATTGCCGCCGACTTGGCGCGAATTATCAACAAGAATACCTGTTGGGAAGCATTAGAATCTTGTGATTCTGTAGAAGAAGCTCTTAAAAGTATCGAGTTATACCTTCCAGACCTTGTTCTAATCGACATTAACCTAAGAGGTCTGGAAAATGGAACTTTGATTGGAAGTTATCTTTTAAAAAAAGATAAAATTCCATTTATTTTTATCACTTCTTTGTCTGACTCTTTAACACTTGAAGATGTAAAATGTACCCGTCCAATGGGTTATATCTTAAAACCCTTTAAACAACAAATAATCAGCTCTACTATAGAAATTGTTCTAACAAACCATAAGCATCGGAAACTAGACCCAGTACGTCATATTGAGGAGCCTCAAAGTGATATTCCTTTTAGGTTAAGAAAAGTTACCGACTACATTTCTGATAATTTGGATAAGAAATTGGTTGTACAAAAATTAGCGGAGATGACAGACTGGAAACTACACCACTTTATCCGACTTTTTAAAACCTATGTGGGTTCAACTCCTTACCAGTATATTTTAGAACAAAAAATCAATCGATCAAAGTCATTGTTAAAAGAAACAGATTTTCCGATATCAATGATTGCATATGATTTGGGTTTTCAAACCCATTCCAATTTCAGTGTAACATTCCAAAAAAGTATGAAAATGAGCGCAGAAGATTTTAGGAGGAAGTCAAAAATCAAGGCAGAAATATAACGTATTATCAAAAGAGCCACTTCATCCAATATTTTTTTGACCATCATTCAATAGAAAAAGCAACTTCTAAATAATCGTCTCAATTTTGAGCAAATGGTTCAAAGGGTTTATACCTAATATTGATTCAAGGTTTTAAATAAATTAAAATTATCGAATTATGAAAAAGTGGAGAGCCCTATTGCTTATGGTAGCTTTTTGTTTCTTGTCTTGCGAGAAAGAGAATACTATAGAAATTGATGAAACCGTTTCGGATCTAGATGAAGTGAAGGCCTATGGGGTTGGAAATGCCGTTCTGAAAGCCGGATATGGGTATGACGTCCTGAACTTTGAATCATACGATAGTGCTATAGATAAAGTATTTAAAAAAGTTTCCCGTACAAATACATTCCCTAAAGGAACCAAGATCGTGATTGAAGGGGTGAAATCAGAAAAATCAATTGAAAAAGTGCTAGAACGTGAACGGGGTTTTGGTATCAACTTAGCGATTCCTGGCACAACGGTAGGGTTACCTGCAGTTGCGTCTTTTTCCTTTACCTTCAGCCAACGTAAATTTTTATCACAACGTATTGCCCAAGGCAGTTCCAAGGAAACAGTATTTGTAAAGGCAACAGTACCTATTCAGAAACATGAAATTCTTCAAAAACGCCCCAAATACTCTCAACAAGCACTACAGGATCTGGAAAAATATGGTGCAAAAGATTTTCTTGAACTTTATGGTCCTGCATGGGTATCTTCCGAGGTGACCGCCGTAGAGGTATTACATGTTTTTACCTTTAATTTCTCGAATCTTACCAAGGAGGAACGTTCCGAAGCTGAGCAAATTATAGGATTTGGCGTAAATCCGTATTTTAATTTCCAATCAAAAAACACCCTCACGAAAGAAGAGAAAAGAATTTTCACGAAAAGCTTTTCCAGTCAGGAAGTTTCAACCTCCTTAATAGGTTTTGCCCCCAGGTTATTCTCTGCAACGAATATCAGTGCAATTTTTGAAAAAGGAGGATATCGGAAGGAACTAAGAAGAATGATAAATTATGCAAATAAAAACCCCTTAAAAGTTCGTCCATTAGTACAAGTTTTAAAGCCGTATGCCGATCCAGAATACGATGATCCGAGAAAGGGACCGATCAATCGTGTGTTCAGATCTGAATATCGAAAAAAGCTACGGTGTACTGCGAACCTTGAAGGTTGGACAAAGCTGCAAGCCAGACTACAAGTGGTAGCCAAGAAAACCAAAAGCACGCAAATGAGACAGCGCGCTTTAAGAGTAATTGAGAGTGTAAATGTGCAAATCAGAAAAAATCAAAACTGTGAAGGAAAGGTAGCCCCTCCCAAAGGAAACATGTACAAAGGGATTAAACTTTAAAGCGGGTGAAACGACGGTAAGAATTGCATATACTTCCGATATTTAGCACAATCATCTCTTAACAAAAGTGTTAAGAGATGATTTTTTTTAAGAATCCATTAGAAAAAAATTGGTAGAACCCCACCAAAAAATCCATTCTTACATACTGTTTTTCAGTTATTTACCTCTTATTTTTTAGTTCCTACAAAACACTTATCAAGTTCATTAAACTAAAATCAACTTCAGGAAAATCATCTCAATTTAGAGAAAGCAGCCAGGAGTGATACCCTCTAAATTGCATAAAATATGTTAAACAGAACTTAAAATTTTAATCATGAAAAAAATAACCCTTTTACTTTTTGCCTGCCTATTTTGCCTGGTTTCTTGTCAAAAAGATGAACTTGCCGTTCCAGATGAAACCGCCGTAAATAAAGACGATGCCGTAAAGGCGATTACGAAGCAGGGAAAAATCTTACGTGCAGGATACGGTTTCGATCTTTTAGAGAAGGAAAGTTACGATTCCCATATCAATGAAGTATTTGATCAAGTAGGGCGCACCAACAACTTTACAAAAGGCACTAAAATTGTCATTGAACTAGTGGATTCAGAAAAAGATATAGAACGAATATTAATACGGGAAAAAGGATTCAATATCGGTTTTAATCAGCAAGAGGATGCAAATCCCGGGACTGGAGGTAACGGTGGAGGAGGAAATACCCCTCCGGTTGAAGATGGAGAGGTCGATGTTGTTTTGTTTGGAAACACCGGAAATGCTTTGGCACAGAATTACCCCACCTTCTCCGATATAAGCTTCAGTCTAGACGTTAAAAGATTTTTATACCAAAGAATCGCCAAAGGCTCCAAGAGGAAAAGTATCATCATTAGAGTAACGATACCCCTAAGAAAAGATGAAGTGCTGCGCAAGCGTCCAAGGCTTTCTGAAGACGCACTATACGATATAAACATTGGCAAATTCACTTTTATGGACAACTATGGGCCAGCTTGGGTGGCTGCTGAAACCTCTGCCATCGAAGTATTTCATGTACTCAATTTTAATTTTACATCGCTTACGAAGGAGGAAACAGAAACGGCAAGCAACGCCATTGCTCTGGGAATTAGACCTTACTTTAGTTTTGGTTTCAACAACTCGTTGACAAACTTTCAAAAATCACTCATAAAAAAGACATTTATAAATCAACAAGTGACTACTTCCTTAGTAGGCTTTGCCCCAAAACTCCTAAAACCTTCCGATATCAATCAAATTTTCAAAAAGAACGGATATCAAAAAGAGATTCAACGTATGATTCGATTTGCAAATCAGAATCCGTTCAATGTAATTCCTTTCAAACAAACCTTACGCCCGCATGTTGACCCTACCAAGGATAATGTAAAACAGGGGCCTATGAACACTTTCTTTAGAAACGAATTCAACAAAATGGGACGTTGTACAGACATTTTAAATAAATGGACTTCCCTAGAAGCGCGTTTGGAACTTGTAAAAATCAAGTCAACGAATAGAGTCATGCGTAATCGTGCCAACAATGCCCTAAATGGGGTGCGAAATCAAATCAGAAATGCGCAGAAATGTAAAGCCAAAGCACCGACCCGCAAACAATATGGTTCTATAAAACTATAAAGGACCCCACAATCCAAAAGTTTATAGAAAAGAAAATTGTAAGCCGACAGCTTTTCAACAGCCAGTCGTCATAGCTGTCGGTTTTTCAACCATACTCATCAAGTGGTAAACCCTTAAAGTATAATTAACTAGTAGCATACACGATGAAAAAAAATATTCTTTTAAGTCTTTTGGCAATAGGGCTATACGCTTGTGACAAAGATTTAGAAACGCTAGAAGAATCAGAAAAAGCGCCCAACACTTTTATAGATGAGGTAGCAAGTCTCAAAAGTAAATATCCAAGCAACAAAACCGTCGGCTATGGCGGTAGGGTACTATTCTCTGGCATGGGGTACGACCCTGCCAAAGACTTTCTGTACAGACCTCCGGCATTTATTGGCCAAGACATCAATTTTAAGATTGCCAATGGCAATTCGATACAGTTCTTTTCTGAGATAAGCATTATCAAGAACAACAGGGAATTTGAGGCCAAGGTAAAACAATACGATGTCCGAAATGCCAAGGGAGAATTGATAAAATCCGGAGTTCCGGCCGAAGTAGTCAACGGAAACCTAAAGTTATCCGAATCTACCGCTACGATTTTGGCCAAGGTTAGCTTTAAGACCAAAAGGTATGAAACGGATAGAGTGCCTAGGTTTACACAGGCCGCGGTCAATATTTTGAACGCCTCGGATTCCAAGAAGTTTCTTGACACCTATGGTCCAATGTACATTCAACGACAGGATTTGGGAGGAGATTTGTATTTCTTCTACACCTACCGGGTGGCTAACTATAATAGCGAAAACAGAACCGCTTTAGAAACGAAGGTACGATACGACCTAGCCGCTTTTTTAGATGCACCAGGACCTCAGAGAAAATTAAGTGATGAAGAACGCCGAATTGTGGAAAACAACTTATTGAGTCGTAGTTTTTATAGTAATTTAAAAGGATACAAACCCCTAAAAAAGGTAATTACCAACGTAGAAGATTTTGAATTAGAGAAACAAAGAGTGGTACGTTATGTAAATCAAAAAGAGACAAGAGCGGCAACTATTGCTTTAAAGTTATCTCCTTATACCACAGCCCTACGTGAAGACTCAAGACTAAAGGTAAGTGCTAGAATGCGAAATGAGTTAACAGCGGCCTACAACTCAAAATACAGGTGCTATCGAAACCTACAGCGTTGGAATGTACTAAGATCTACATTGGTATACATACGAAACAATACTCGAAGAGCAGGACTAAGAAATGAGGTAAAGGGAGCCTTGACAAATGTAACAAGACAGATAAACAAGGCGAAAAATTGCAATAACTCCAATCCACCTCCTCCAAATGCCGGGGAGGGCTTCAGAGCACGGTTTAATGCCGAGGTAAATAGATAGCAGCATATTCTCAAAAGAGCATTTCCGTTCCTAAACGATGTATTTATGAAAAGTTTCACACAATTCAAATTCGCCAAAATCTTCACTGTTCTACTGTTCATTTTCAGTAGTCACATTCCAATATATTCTTTTCAGTATGAAACCACTTTTAACAAGTTTGATTCCAACTTAAACAATGGGCGAGGGTATTCAACAACGAATAACCTCACAGGGCAACTAGCTTGGGGAGAAAGCTATATGTTAATGTCATACATGAATATGTATAAGGCAACAAAAAACAAAAAGCACCTTCAAAAAATGATCGGTCATATTGAGCGTGTATTGGCGCAACGAGATGATCAGAAAAATAGAAAAAACTATCTCGAACAAAAGGAGGCCACTTGGGTCAGCACCAAGTTTACAAATGGTAAACCGTATGCATGGGTTGCCCACAGTGGCATGATAACCTACCCTATTGCAGCATTGGCCAGTACCATTATTAAAGATGGTAAGTTGCGCGGTGTACGCTCAACCTCCTCTGGGATGTACCGTCGTTTAAAACTGATAGACATTGCACGCGATTTAATCAAAAGGGTACAGGAGACCATTGATGCGCATGAAGATCAATGGAATGAACCCAAAGGCAAAGATTTCGCTTATTATAAATTCCCAAATGATACAAAGGCCGCTGCTCTTTTCCCATACAAAGGAGCCATTTTACCCCTCAACATGATGCAAGCTATGGGGCGTACCTATATACGAATGTACCAGGCTACCGGCAAGGCTTCCTTTAAAAATAGGGCCCGGAAAATGGCCAACTGGTTCAAAAGTAAATTAAGATCCGAAAATGGTTCTTATGTTTGGCCATACTGGGGATACAAAGGTGCTAATAACGAAGACCTTTCCCATGGTTCGTTAAGTGCAAATTTTGCCTATGAGTGCTATAAAGCCGGGATAGTTTTTAACAAAGGTGACATGGTAAAGTTTGCTGCTACCTTCAAAAATAACTTGTACAAAGCTCCTTTGCAATTTAACGATAGGGTCAACAGGTCTGGAAACGCCAATACGTACCGAAATTCCGTTGGTCGATGGATGAGTTTTGCCGAGTTTGATCCTGAAATTTATTCAATCATAAAAGATGTATATATAGACACTATCCTATATAGTAATAAGATAACCTCTCCTCTTTATTTTCTTGGCATCGCAAACATTATCCTTCATGAAAACTCAAATGATTACACTATAACGTCGACCAATCGACAATTTGGTTCTAAATCTGACTGGGCCGGTATAACTGCCGGGGATTTTGACAAAGATGGTAAGGAGGAGCTTGTGGCCATTCGTAACTTTGATGGGAACTTTTATATGTATGAAGTAGGTTCGAATAAAACAATTTCCTTTAAAGCTTCGTATACCAAATTCGGCTCTAAAGACTGGGCAGGAATCACAGCGGGTGATTTTGATGGGGATGGTAAAGACGAGTTCGTGGCGGTTCGTAATTCCGACGGGAACTTTTATATGTTTGAATTAAAAAATAATAAAATTGTTCTGAAAGCTACCTATACCAACTATGGATCCGCTTCAAAATGGGCCGGGTTAAGTGCAGGAGACTTTGATGGGGATGGCAAAGACGAATTTGTTGCAGTCCGCAATTTTAATGGACAAATAATTGTCTTAGAGTTCAAAAATAATAAGATAATCCCTAAGGCTAGTTATGAAAAATTTCTTGGTAATTCAAATTGGGCCAGCATCAGCGCCGGAGATTTTGATGGCAACGGTGTTGATGAATTTGCCGCTGTTCGGAACATTGACGGAAATCTGTATTTGTTTAAACTGAACAATAACAACATATCCTTAGTTACTACCTATAGGAATTATGGGTCGGCTTCGCAATGGACAAATCTTATTTCACTGGATATCGATAATGATAATAAAGATGAAATATTTATGCATCGTAACTTTGATGGTGACTTTTTTGTTTTGGATTATTCCAACGGTCAAAAAAAGTTTACTCCGAAAAGAAAATACTTTTTTCCTGAAAATTATCGAATGGGGCCCATGTGTTCCCTTAAAGATAGGAATAATGAAAACGTAGCCGTCTTTAGACAAGCCGATGCCAATCTTTTTATTTACAATTTTGGCAAAAACAATACTCAAAAACAAGCTAAGGACAACAACGCGAAAAATGCGGTGCAAGAAAAACCTAATAGTGCTGTTGCTGAAGAAGACGGCCCGGAAGAAGTTGTTGTTACAACGTATCCCAATCCTACTTCAGAGACGGCGAAAGTGTCTTTATTTCTAACGAAAGCCGCAAACGTTTCAGTTGATGTCTATGGTTTATCGGGTGCTACCCTATCAAACCAACCTAAAAAGTTATTAGAAAAGGGAAATCAAGAGTTGCCTCTGAGATTGGAAAACTTGAAACCCGGGATATATTTTTGTCACATCCGAATTGATGATAAAACCCACATTCAAAAAATAATAAAGGAGTAGCAGCCGCACGTTTTGCCAAATGGTACATTTCATTTTAAAAACAAACAACATCATTATGAAAAAATCCAACTATTTAATCATACTCATTTTCCTCGCATTATTCTCTTGCGAGGTAGACGATTTACAAATTGAATCACCCGAAGACGCGCTTACGTCTACCAAATATACTTTTGAAGCAAATGGTAAAAAATACTATGCAGGATTTGGGTATACTCCTTCAACTGATCAAGTATATAGACCGGCTTACGAGAACTTGGAACTAAAACAAGATTACAACTTTCCACAGGCAGCGGTCAAAGCTTCCTACAAAGTTGTTAGAAGTGAAGAGGATATCGAAAAATATGTTAGAGAAATTACTAAAAAAAGTGGTTCGTTCTTAGGCATTATAAAATTTTCAAAGACTACAAGAGATATAAAAAAGTTAATCAAAATTAAAAAGAACCGCGTCAATATTATTGCGAGGGTAGAGTACAATGATTATCGGTATTCTGTAAAAAACAAGCTACGATTGGAGTATAGTGACCGGGCAAAACAGCTGCTTGACGCCAATAACTTTAGTGGTTTCTTTGAACGCTTTGGCACCTCTTACATTAACAAACAAGTATTTGGAGGTGAAATATACTATGTGTATTCTTATGAGAGTAATGAAATTAATGAAACAACTAAAAATAAATACAATAGAATTGTCTCGGGAAAAGTGGAGCGCCTCTTCAACCTACCTAAAAAATACGGTTACAGTAACGCCGACAAAACACTCTTGAACAATACGCGAGAGACATTAAGGTCCGCAACGAATATTGGTGGTTTTGCTCCAAAATTTATTAGAAACGTTGGTGATTTTAATAAAGAAATACGTCGCAGTAGAAGCTATTTGAATTCCAGAAAAGATAAAGCAGCCGGTATAGTACAAGAATTACTACCATATCAATATCCCGGAAAAAACCAGCAATTGAACCGAGAGTTTAATAATCAAAGAACTTGTTTTGAAAAAATAGACAAATGGGTCGCTTTAAAAGCACAAGTATTAGGCGTCAAAGACTCGGACCCCATACGAAGTTTCTTTCCAGAAAGATATGATAGTGCTATCAACTTTTTAGACAAACAAATTAGGAGTTCTAAAGCGTGCGGCAGTACTCCGAATGTACCTTCGGTTCAAAAAATGATAAGTGACTATCGTTTGTTGCCAAAGGAGGATATACGCGTAAAACTAGGAGGCGTAGATTATCCAATTTCATGGTTCAAAAGGGGACGCACCTATGGCATAGGGACCTATTTTGGTTCTGCAGATGTATTGCTTATGAAAAATCTGGGCAACGGCCGGGTTCAGTTTAACTTCTCCCCTATGGGAGACGGCAGGTATTTAGGCCCAAGAAGGGGCAGGGATTTGGTCTGGGGCGGACACAATGGTTCTGACCCCGACACCTATTTTTATATTGAACATGTAGAGGGAGATCGGTACATTCTAAGAAGTGAAAGTCGAGGCTCCTATTTAAAACCAAATATTTCATCCACACAAAGCGTGACGGGAAACCCTTATGAAATTAACGAAAATGGTTATTGGAAATGTAATGCTAGCCGTGGGGAGGCCATAGTGCGTATTCGAAAACCCTGATACACCAGTAGGTTCATTCAAAAGAAGCAAACATATAGAGAAACACCATAACTACCATAAGGGACTCTGAGAGCTACAAATACCCCTATTTACTAAGGAGTCTAAAAATAAGGCGTTGCAATCAGGTATGGCAGACCGATATTATCTATATACCCATGTTTCGGGGCTTCATTGTACATGAACGCCGTTCTAGATGTTCCTAGCTCTGGAAATATACCGTAAAATTGAATATATCCACCCCTACGATTTCACCTTAACTTTAACAATACGGTAAATTATGAGTGTTTATGGATAATCAAAAAAACACCTTAATCCAACAAGTATAAGCGAGGTCATTGTTCGGCACCATCCAATATTTTTAAAAATCGGTTCTCAAAAAATGTCACTGCCCTTAATGAACCGTCTCTGGATAGATGGCTGCCATCACTAAAGTAGATTTGCTCATTAAACTGCTTATAGCAATCCCCATTGGTACAAAAGGCCGGAGACGGATTGATAAAATGGATATTGGATATATTCTTAAAATAGTTTTCAAAAAAAGAGTTGAACGCTATTTGATTCTCTTCAAATGTTGATACTGTAGGTGCTAAATTCGAAAAATATTTGGGCCGTAGTAATTTTTCAATGTAATTAAGTTCGTTACTTTTAGTTTTGGGCGATGCGCCGATGATTACCAAGTTCCGCTCCTTTCCAACGAGGCTATGCAGTTTTTCTATTTTCTGCGCTATTACGACAAAGCCAGTAGTGTCTTGACGAAGTTTTATATATTCATTTGTTTCCGAATCCAGCACCTCGGACCTGTTAATCTGCGAGGTCCATGAATGACTTAAAACTACCGTACTCTCTGGGTATCTATCAATAATTTTCAAATCTTTTTTAAAACTGTTTTTACTAATGGCGGGCATTCCTTCCTTGTCGCTTCTAATGAAATCAGGGAGCTTTAATGATGTAAACCAATTTGATACATAAACCTTCTTTTTGTTTTTCCTTACCATAACAGAATCCAATCCATATAGATAATGACCCGCATGACTGTCACCCATTAGTATAATGTCAGGTGCACCACCATGGTCTGGCTTCTCTCCAATCCATCCAGGCTTATAGTCCGCCCCGCCCCAGTTATTTAGGTGAAAATCTTTTGGGACTCCTATTTGTTCTACAAGCTCCCGATTTTTAGAACTTAAACGCCACAACCAACCATCGTCCGAATTTACTTTTAAATTGACCCCAAAAACTATAAGAATACCCGCTACTAGGGCAAATACAAGGCTTTTATCTGATTTAATGGATAACCTATAATTCTTATACCTTAAAGGGGTTTCGTAATAGTGGTATATCAGGGAAGATAATAATAGCATTATCGTGAATAAGCCTATTATTTCAATGGAAGTAAACTCACCATTAAAAAGGTAGCGATAAACAACTATCAAAAGCCAATGCATCAGGTAAAGGGTATAGCTAATTTTACCAATATATCTAAGCGCTTTATTTTCAAAGATGAACGACAAATATTTTGAGGGTGGATAAAAGAGCAATAGCGCTGCACCCAAACAGGGCAAAAGACTAAGTGTACTTAAGTAAAGACTATTCTTACTAAGGATAATGGCAGAGGAGATAATGGTTGTCAGACCAAGCAGGTTTAATCCTAGCTTTAAAATTTCGGATTTGACTTTGGGCCTGCCGATTAAAGCGATAATGGCCCCAACTAAAAATTCGAACATCCTAAAAGGGAGTAAATAAAACTGTAATGAAGCTACACTTGTTGTTATTTCATCTTTGGGCATGAACAGATTTGAAATAGACTCAGAGACACCGTATTTGGAGGTGTAAAATGTAAGGAAAAGACTAATTGAAAAAAGAATGCCCAAACCAAGGAGCACAAAATTTTTCTGCTTTTTAAAAAATTTAATCAAAACCAATAATGTGATAGGGTAAAGTAGATAAAACTGTTCTTCTATACCCAAGGACCATGTGTGCAACAAGGGTTTGAAATTTGAGGCGGTATCAAAATAATCGGACTCTCCCAAAAAGTGAAAATTAGACAGTGCCACTGAACTCATGGTCATTGAATTCGTCGCATTCATAAAATCAGACGGCGAAAAAATAAGAAATGTGAAAATAAATGCCAGAAAAATAGTTAAGAACAATGATGGCATCAACCGCCGTATCCTTCTTATGTAAAACCTTTTTAGGCTGACTGTACCAGTTTGTAAGAATTCATGATTTATGATTCTAGTTATCAAAAAACCACTGATTACAAAAAAAACATCGACCCCAAGAAATCCCCCTTTGAAAAGGCTGATATCAAAATGAAAAAAAATCACAAGAAGTACCGCTATCGCGCGTAATGAATCTATTTGATTCAAATAAGTAAGTTTCTTCATTTATACATATGCAGATTACAAATTACTTGTTTACCACCGATGATTTTTTCGGAAGTTTTTTAAGATAAAAATCAAAATACTATCAAAAGTAAACTAGACGCTCAACCCTGTATTACTCTGCTTAAGTTAATTTTACATTATTAGTAAGATAAAAATCTAATTTTGGCACGAAAATAACACAAAATTATAAATAGAAGTGGTTTGAGCTTTTTTTGCATCGAAAGAAAGGGTTGCGAGTATGTATGTTTCACAATATTAATAACTCCCAAAAAACATTTAAACAATGTACTTGACAAAGATATAATGGAAATTAAATTGTGTTACCCATTCCTAAAACAACTAGGGGCTGTTCTGCGACAGTACCGTTGTCCTAAATAGCCAAGGCAATTCTCTATAAACTCGAATGAGCGTGCAATGAAACCAGTTGCCTATTAAGGTGCTATTTTTAAGTATTTCTCTTCGTTGGCAAGCGATTATCTACCATCATTATCGGAGGTGATGTCTTGTTGGAACATGGGAAGACTGTTGGATAAAGCCGTTGAAAAGCGATGGGCCGAGTTTGATCTTTCTAGCGTAGACCATGATGGTAGCCATACCACTCTGAGCGAAAGTGCAGTACTATAGCAGAGGAACAAACGTAAGACCACCAACGCCCTTTACCCGACTCACGGGGACTGCCATTGGCAATGTACCAACTGGTAGCTGGCAATCACAACAACCTTTGCGATATAATGGTCCGGTTCCTAGTCTTTACAAGAACGTTCGGCAAGGCGGAAGGAATGTTCTTGAGTGTTGACAAAGGGTTCGATTCCAAAAAATTCCTAGAATAGTGCAATAAAAGAATATCAATGTCAACATATGTTTCAATAAGCGCAATGAATACATTGATAGGATTGAATATTTCGATAAGGAACACTATGAGCAACTATATATAGTGGAACGTGCCAATGCATGGATCGACAGCTATCGTTCACTACTCAATAGGTTCAATACCACCATCGAAAGGGAGAAGAAATTCCATAATTTGGCATTGGTGGTTGTAGCATTGAAAAATTAAAATACTAAGTAGTACATTTAGTACGCACAAAGTACGACTCATAGTTTATTTTTTAATAATTTTACCATGTAAACTTTAGGGGTGTTCTAAATCTTTAGAACTGAGAAAAACCCTTTGAACCTGATCTGGTTAGTACCAGCGAAGGGAAAAGTTGAAAACACATTGCTATTTGTGTTCATACGCTTTTTATAACTATTCGCGCTCTTTGAGCGTATAGTTGTTTTAGATACTACTTTCTCAATACCTTTAAAATTTACAGCATATCTAAAAATATACTGTAAAATGATTCCAATACGTGTAAACGAGAAGTTTTTAGAAATCAAGAACGGTTTCAATATTCAACAACTGCTTGAACAAATTAATTCCCCACAAGATGGCGTCGCCGTAGCGGTTAACAACACCATTATTTTAAAAAATTTATGGGAGTCTAAAACCTTGTCTAAAAATGATAACGTTCTTATAATTCAGGCTACTCAAGGAGGGTAACGACTTCTTAATACAATAAAACATTCACTTAAAATCATTCTATCATGAAAAATAACGACACCGCACCAAAAGAAGGAAAAATCACGAGGGGGCCTTTTCCTAATTCTAAAAAAATATATCTAGAAGGTAAAATTCATCCACAAATTAAAGTTGCGATGCGTGAAATATCTTTAAGTGATACAAAAGATTCTTTGACAGGAAAAGTGATACCCAATGAATCTGTTACAGTATATGACACCTCAGGCCCCTACACAGACCCGAATAAGGATATAAATGTTCACCATGGTATTGAAAGAATTCGTGAGCAATGGATTTTGGATAGAAATAATGTTGAGCAATTAGATGAGTTTTCTTCTGACTATTGCAACAAGCGTTTAAACGACAAGAGTTTAGATCATATGCGTTTCTCACTATTGAAAAAGCCCTTACGGGCAAAAAATGGCCAAAACGTAACGCAATTACATTATGCAAAAAAAGGAATCATTACTCCGGAAATGGAATACATCGCTATTCGTGAGAATCAACGAATTGATGAAATGACTGAAATTAGAAAACAACATAAGGGGCATCACTTTGGTGCATCTATTCCTACTAAAATTACGCCAGAATTTGTTCGTGATGAAGTGGCAAGGGGCCGTGCCGTAATACCTTCCAATATTAACCATCCAGAAGCCGAACCTATGATTTTAGGACGAAATTTTTTGGTAAAAATAAACGCGAACATTGGAAATTCTGCAACCACTTCCTCTATAGAGGAAGAAGTAGAAAAAGCAGTTTGGGCCTGCCGTTGGGGCGCAGACAATATTATGGATTTATCTACGGGACAAAATATCCACGAAACCCGGGAATGGATTATACGTAACTCCCCAGTACCTGTTGGAACCGTTCCTATTTACCAGGCATTGGAGAAAGTAAATGGTGTTGCCGAAAATTTAACCTGGGAAGTTTTCCGTGATACATTGATCGAGCAAGCGGAACAAGGCGTAGATTATTTTACGATTCATGCAGGAGTTTTATTACGCTATGTCCCGATGACTGCCAATCGGGTAACGGGAATTGTCTCTAGAGGAGGGTCTATTATGGCGAAATGGTGTTTGGCACACCATAAAGAAAGTTTTTTGTACACCCATTTCGAGGACATTTGTGAAATTTTAAAAAAGTATGATGTGGCTTTCTCACTAGGGGATGGCTTACGCCCAGGTTCTATTGCCGATGCAAATGATGAAGCACAGTTTGCAGAACTGGAAACACTGGGAGAACTGACACAAATTGCCCGTAAACACGAAGTGCAATGCTTCATTGAAGGGCCAGGACACATACCAATGCATATGATCAAGGAGAATATGGAGAAACAAATTGAAGTTTGTGACGAAGCACCTTTCTATACATTAGGCCCGTTGACCACCGATATTGCTCCGGGCTACGACCATATTACTTCCGGTATTGGTGCTGCCATGATCGGTTGGTTTGGTTGTGCCATGTTATGTTATGTTACGCCAAAAGAACATTTAGGATTACCAAATAAAGAAGATGTACGTGTAGGTGTTGTAACGTACAAATTAGCCGCGCACGCCGCCGATTTAGCAAAAGGGCATCCCGGTGCGCAACATAGGGACAACGCCTTGAGTATGGCCCGTTTTGAATTCCGATGGGAGGATCAGTTTAATCTAGGTTTAGATCCTGAACGCGCTTTGGAATATCACGATGAAACACTCCCTGCAGATGGCGCGAAATTAGCACATTTCTGTTCTATGTGTGGGCCTAAATTTTGCTCTATGAAAATCTCACAAGAAGTTCGAGATTTTGCAGCCGAAAACAAAATTGTAAACAATGAAGTAATCCAAAAAGGAATGGATGAAAAATCGAAGGAGTTTAAAGATAAAGGTTCAGAAGTATACCTATAAATCATGGTGGTAGTTATTGCTCCGGAAAAAGATGTGAAAGGTGAATTAAGTATTCTAAACACCCTTTTTGAAGCGGGTTTGGAATACTACCATCTTAGAAAACCAGATAAAAAATATGAGGAACATGCGAATTATTTAAATCAGATAAATCCAAAATACCACCATAGGATTGTAGTTCATCTTTTTCATGGGTTGCTGAAAGAGTACGATTTAAAAGGCATTCATTTTCAGGAACAAAAAAGGATAAAGGTGGTAACAAACAACCGTATTGAATCTTTTAATGAGCTCCAAAGGTCAGATAAAACAATTAGCTCCTCTTTTCATGAATCGGAAGACGTGGCCAATTGCGTACTTGATTTTAATTATCACTTCCTTAGCCCAGTGTTTTCTTCCCTATCAAAACAAGGGTATAAAGGGCGTGGTTTTGATGTGAATCATATAAATAAAACGATTATTGGTGTGGGTGGGGCAACTTCTGAAAACATAGAAGCATTTAAAACGCTGGGGTATAAAGGGGTAGGCCTCCTAGGAGGTATTTGGAACAGCAGTACTCCTATTGAATCTTTCAAAAAAGTTAAAAAGTATTTTGAATAACCATAAATACATACTTACAATCGCAGGCCACGACCCCAGTGGTGGTGCCGGTATCACATCAGATATAAAAACATTTGAAACGCACGGCATGTATGGCCTATCTGTATGCACGGCTATCACTGTTCAAAACGACCTCAAATTCCAACACTGCACTTGGATATCTATAAATATTATTTTAGCCCAAATAGAAATCCTATTTGAACGTTTTGAAATCAATACGGTTAAAATTGGACTTGTAGAATCTTGGCCGGTACTTCTTCTTATTTTAAAAAAAATACATGCATTAAACCTTCCTATAAAAGTGATTTTAGACCCGATTCTGAAAGCAAGTGCCGGTTTTGATTTTCATTCGAAGGAAGAACTAGAACTATTGGATGAAATTTGGAAACTATGCTATATCATCACGCCCAACTACGATGAAATTCAAAGCTTACATCCCAAAATGAACATTGAAAAAACACTCCAACACCTAAGTAGTTTTACAAAAGTTTATTTAAAAGGTGGGCATAGAAAAGACAAAAAAGGCTGGGATAAATTATACCAAAGTGAAATTGCCATGGTAAACATACCCCCGACGATAGCCGTGGTTTCAGAAAAACATGGCAGTGGTTGTGTATTATCCGCAGCTTTGGCAAGTAATTTGGGCTTGGGAATTGAATTGGAAGATGCCTGTAAAAATGCTAAATATTACACAGAACAATTTTTAAACTCTCATTCTTCATTGCTAGGAACACACACTAATATGACCGTAAAATGATACCCAAACTACATTATATCTCAAAAGGCGACAGTCCTGAAATGCACTTAAGTAATATAAAAAAGGCTTGCGTCTCTGGAGCCGAACTAGTGCAGTTACGTCTTAAAAATTTAGACGAGGCAACACTACTAAAAACGGCAGAAATAGCAAGAGAAATTACCGCCAATTATCACACACGTCTAATAATCAACGACCACTATAAAATAGCAAAAGCCGTAAAAGCCGACGGGGTACATCTTGGAAAAAACGACACCTGCCCTAGGGTAGCAAAAAAACACCTATATCCCTGGCAACTTGTTGGCGGAACTGCAAACAGTCTTCAAGACTGCCAGGATCTCATAGAAAAAAAAGTAGCTTATATCGGGTTGGGTCCTTTTAGATTTACCGCTACCAAAAATAACTTAAGCCCTATTTTGGGACTAAATGGCTATGCTAGCTTATTGAATTCCCTTAAAACAAAGACGCCAATTATTGCCATTGGCGGAATTACAATAAACGATGTTCCAGAAATTTTAGGCACCGGCGTTTACGGAATTGCCGTATCGGAAGAACTGACAAAAGATTTCAATAAGGTTAGTCGCTTTCATAAAATCCTACAAACGCCCTCCTCGCAAGAACAAGTATGGAAACTAAATGAGCCTTCATAAAATGACAGATGCACTTCAAATAGCAGATAAAACGTTCAATTCCCGATTATTTACTGGCACTGGTAAGTTCAGCAGTTCTAAAAAAATGCAAGAAGCCATTACTGCCTCTGAAAGTGAATTAGTTACGGTTGCTTTAAAAAGAGTAGAACTAAATAATAAATCAGATGATATCCTTATTCACCTGAATGAAAATCATATTAATATACTCCCAAACACTTCAGGTGTACGAACTGCCAAGGAAGCTATTTTTGCGGCCCATTTGGCAAGGGAGGCATTGGAAACTAATTGGGTGAAATTAGAAATCCACCCTGATCCCAAATTTTTGTTACCCGACCCAATAGAAACTTTAAAGGCTAGCGAAGAACTGGTAAAACAAGGTTTTATAGTAATGCCCTACATCCATGCAGACCCTGTTCTATGCAAGCGTTTGGAAGACGTTGGGGTGCAATGCGTAATGCCCTTGGGCGCGCCAATAGGTAGTAATAAAGGAATGGTGACAAAAGATTTCTTAGAAATTATTATTGAACAAAGCAATGTACCCGTAATCGTAGATGCTGGCATTGGAGCTCCCTCCCATGCAGCCTGTGCCATGGAAATGGGTGCCGACGCCGTTTTGGTCAACACTGCAATAGCAGTATCACAGAACCCGATAGCGATGGGCAGTGCATTTAAATTAGCCGTAAAAGCTGGCAGAATGGCATACAATGCAAAATTAGCACCTCTAAAACAATACGCACAAGCAAGCAGCCCACTAACCTCTTTTTTAAATGAGTAGCTTTAAAAACATTTTTGATTTATACGATTGGGATACCCTGGAAAAAGAAATTTATCGCTTTTCCTCTGCAGATGTGCAACGGGTATTATCAAAAGATAAAATAACATTAGAGGATTTTAAAGTGTTGATTTCCCCTGCAGCAAAACCCTATATTGAAGAAATGGGACAACGCAGTAATATGCTTACTAAAAAACGTTTTGGGAATACCATCCAAATGTATATTCCTATGTATCTTTCAAATGAATGTCAAAATATCTGCACCTACTGTGGTTTCAGTTTGCTAAATAAAATCAAAAGAAAAACGCTTTCTGATAAAGAAATCCTGAAAGAAGTGGCCCATATTAAGCATTTAGGATATGATCATATTCTATTGGTTACCGGTGAAGCAAATAATACTGTTGGCGTTCCTTACTTAAAAAATGCCATTCGTTTAATTCGAGAACATTTCTCTAACATCAGTATCGAAGTGCAGCCTTTGGATCAAGAAGAATATAAGACCTTAATTAAGGAAGGCTTGTTTGCGGTATTGATATATCAAGAAACCTATCACAAAGCAACTTATAAAACACACCACCCGAAGGGTAAAAAATCAAATTTTGATTATCGATTAGCTACTCCTGATCGCTTGGGAAAAGCGGGAATTCATAAAATTGGATTAGGTGCCTTGTACGGTCTGGAAGATTGGAGAGTAGATAGTTTTTACACTGCATTACATTTAAAATATTTACAAAAAACCTATTGGAAAACAAAATATTCCATTTCTTTTCCAAGACTGCGTCCTCACCAGGGAAATGTTGAACCTAAAGTTGAAATGACGGATGCCGATTTAGTACAATTAATTTGTGCATACCGTTTGCTCGATGAAGATGTAGAATTATCAATGTCTACGCGGGAAAGCGAAAACTTTAGAAACAACATTATAAATTTGGGAATTACCTCTATGAGCGCGGCTTCTAAAACGAACCCGGGCGGTTACGCTGTTGACCCACAATCAGGGGAGCAATTTGAAATTTCGGATGAACGAAGTACCGAAGAAATTAAACGATTGATACAATCGCAAGGGTACGAAGTTGTTTGGAAAGATTGGGATAAAAACATTTCCGAATCCGTCAAGGATGAATTTGAAAATAGTCGAAAAACAACAATATAGCAAACACCTACTTGGTAATGAACTAATTATTGAAGAATGGGGTTACCCTAAGTTAGGAGTATATATTTGCGATTGCCCTTCGGGTGGGCATGATATTGTAATGCTGGATTATAGCAAGTGTGGAGCTAATGGTGAGCCAAGTGTTGTACATATTGACCAAGAATTAGACTATAAGGCAACAACGTTATCAGCAGATTTTGAGTCTTTTGTTCGCGGTCTTGTGCTCGAGGGAGAATTTAGCTAAATGTTAGTTTAGTTTATGAATATTTTTGACGAGCTATAAAATCTTTGATTAATGCCTTACCAAAATAGTCAATTCTAGATTTCACGTCTTCGGGACGGTGTACTTCAAAAATCAGTAGATGTGATTCGTGGTAAATATGATAAAAAGAATTGCTGGTTATGTACTAATTGTTTTTAGTGTGGTACTTTTTGTTTTCCTAATACTTGGTATTCCTAATTCAATTAACACGATTAAGGCAGGGCTCAATAAGTCGGATGGGGCTTTTAGCCTAGGATTCGTAGCCGGTCAGATATTTTTTAAACTGGTTTTGTTTGTAATTGCATTTCTGCTTTTCAGATTTGGCAGGAAATTGACCAAAAAGGCTAAAGGGTCAATCCTTAAGGACACTTAATACAAGTTTCCTTCTAATTTAAAAGAATTCACCAACCTCCCAGTGGTTTTTTGATTTGAAGAATTCTTTAACGCATGGTTTTTGGTTCGGTTTTTTGAAATTCTGTCATGGTACTGTCTGTTAATACCAACTTCGGTGATTAAGCTAGCTTGCTGCTCTTGGCAAAGAATATAATCCAACTGCTTTGTGTTAATTCCTTTGGCATAATAACCCATTGAATGATAGTGCCTATTGGCACCGATATCCCGTTCCGCTTTTAGACAGTCCAAGTCATTGATTTTGATAACATCTAAATGTTTAACGAAAGATTCAAAACCTGACGAAAAAGAGGTGATGTTTAATCTTCCCAAAATAAACTTCAAGGACTTTTTAGAAAAATTTGCATTTATCAATTTGGCCATAGAAACCATTTCTAGGACTGAAAAGTTAGCGTAATCCATATTATCGCTTTGGAGTAAATGAATATTTATCAGTTCCAAGGAATCGCCTTCATGAGATTGCAGCTTATACAATTGTATGAATCCACGTGGTTTTGAACGGGCATCAAATAAGGGTGGTGCAGAAATTGACTTAATTGAACATAGTTCACACCCCTTGTCTTAACATCAAACCCATGCCACGCCCAAGTGTGTCCCTTGTTGGGGTAAAATAGATATGCTCATAAAGTCCGTTTAGAAAATAGCGATTGAACTCCTCCATTGCCATTTGACTTTCCACTTCCTGAAGAACTAGCATGTCCGCGCTGACTTCTAAAATCATTTTGGCTTTGTCCCCGATATCCTCAAAAGTGATAGGGCGCAGATCAGGGTTTTTGGCCATTTCATTGTAAATAGAAATAATACCGGGGCGGCCTTTGAGGTTTTCGATGTTTGATAGGATATGGTCCTCGTATTCCTTGAAAGCATCTACGCTCTTTTTCGGTGCCAGATTTGTCCCTACAACTTCCCAAAGTTTCCGCATCCTTGTCAAATCCTTATTGGATTTGTCCTCTTGGTAAATCAGCGCATCAAAATCTTGGACCAGCAGTTCTGATTCTTCGTCATTCCCAAGTAAAAGATCTCGATGCCTAGCAAAGAGATTTTCAATATTGAAAGAGGCTATCTTCATGAGAGGTCATTTTTGCTGTTTGTCTCATTACTTCGAAGAATGCCATCGATCTTCACCTGATCATAGAATAGAATCCCACCCAATTTCGAAAACGGAATGGTACCGTTCAATCGAAAGTTCTGCAGGGTGCCGGGGCTTATATCTAATTTATCCATTACTTCACCCGATTTGATCCAATGGTCAATGGAAATGGTCTTATTCTTGATTAATAGTTCTCTGATATCATTTAATAACGATTCCCTGAATTGTTCTAGGTCTTCCTTAGTAACTATGTTTACCGACATAACGATTGCTATTTTATCGAAGGACGAAGTTGCTCCAATAGGAAGCCCTATTTACGTCCATTGTAAAATTGCGCGTTATCCGAGAATCTTTTTCCCAAGTACCCCAAAGGTCCGGTGAAAATTTAACAGTTTTTGGGTCAAAGGTCGTCGTCGTCCATGGCGGAAAGCAGTCCTATGGAAAGTTCGTCCAGAAACTTGGTACGGCTCTTCTTTCGAATTTTAATCTCGGAAAAGGTCTTGTAGGGATCCCCAACCTGAAAATTGAAGGCCCGCTCAAGGGCATTTATGATTTCACGGATACTCGCATTCCCCTAATTTATAGAGCCGTTCTTCTTCAGGGAATAGGCAAGTTCGGTCATATCCGTTCGGGAGGAAGTCCATTGAAGGGAATTTGCGTTAGTGGAGAGGCTAGGGAGAGTGTTGGTTTCCAATCCATCCCTTCGTTTTCTTAAATATATGGCCAGGCGTTTGTTGACTTTCAGCTTGGCCAAGAGTATCTCATGGGACGTGCTGAACTCCGGATCCCGGTAGTAGCTCATGGAGTGGCTGATATTGGATTCCCCAAAATATTCCCGGGTGAAGTACTTGTCATCCAAATACGTCTTTCCTTGTTCTATGTACTGAACAAAATCTACGTTCCTAGAAAAGAAACTATCTAGTTTCTTGAGCTTTTTACGAATCGATTTGCCTTGGAGTTCCTTACTGTTCTTTGGAAAATTCACCTCAAAGGATTTGAGCTCAAAATGATAGATCAAGTTTTCCAATGGCACTTGTTTGATAGATTTGAAAAAGGTGATTTCGGATTCCATGGAGTCGAATCCCTGTTGTCTTACAAGATATCTGAAATCGGTAAGCAAGTTTCGGCAAAGTTCAATGGCCAAATGGCATTGTTTGACGATGTTGTTGGTAACCGAATAGATTCCCTTTAGTTCGTGTTCGAGTTCCTCGACTAGTCTTCGATACTCCATGTGCAGATTTTTAGGCGTTAAAATTACTACGATCAGCCGCATGGAAATTCGGGGGCGGGGAAGAATTTCGGAATTTGGAAAGGTGGTATGATATTAATGCAATTATCATGCCTTTCAAATTGTTAATTAGAAAAATTATAACATAAATGTTTAACGGAAAAGTAGGAATTAGGGATCAAGGCTTCGCGGTGAGTTAATTAGTACAGCGGTCCAAAAACCTACAAAAGGCATTTATTCAAATTAATTTTCCCCATTTGTAATCAAAAAAAAGAAATAAAATGTTAAATTTTGAAAAGTGAGCAAATTTCAAAATTAAAAAAGCCTCCAATTCCTTGAAGGCCCTTATTTACTTGGTGGAAAATACCGGAGTCGAACCGGTGACCTCTTGCCTGCCAGGAAATTCAGACAAATAGACTACAACTCATTGGGTTTAGCATCAATTATGTTAAAAAAAGTTAAATTCTACCACTTGCCTAAAAAGTCGCAAAAAAGTCGCAACAACATTAACCAAAAAAGCCTCCGATTTCTCGAAGGCCTTTGTTTACTAAGCGGTCCGGACGGGACTCGAACCCGCGACCCCCTGCGTGACAGGCAGGTATTCTAACCAACTGAACTACCGAACCGTGGCGTTTAGCGGATGCAAATATACACCCCTAAATCTTTTGCGCAAACTATTTCGTTTAAAAATGTG
>CALLVX010000098.1 GCA_938010765.1 uncultured Flavobacteriaceae bacterium
TTGCTCTTTAAAATGCAATCTACAACTTTGTTCATCTGTAAAATGTACCCCAAAAGAAAATATATCCATATTTAACTATAATATTATCAATTAAATATACGAAATTATATTGAAATTAGGGGTGTTTACGGACATACAAATCCTCTGTTAATCAAATTCAAAGAAATGATAAAGAAGTTGTCTTTTTTAATTGTTGTTGCGGCAGTGCTGCCTTTCCAAGAACCACTTACTGCCCAAGAAACATTGCCCGTTTCTAAGAAAGAACTGCGTACCCTTATCGATAAGGTGGTCGATTCCTTGGCGTATTATTATGTTGACTATGAAGAGGGAAAGCATATCGGAGCGTATCTAAAAAAGCAGGAAGCGGCCGGGAAGTATAAAGGAATCAAGAACCCCGACTCACTTGCCAAAGCCTTGACCAAAAGCCTTCGTTCGCTAAACGGAGATTTACACCTATCGGTATGGAAGCAACCAATAAACAACGGAAAGGAAGGTGATGAGAAAGTCATAGATAAGTATACCAAGGCAATGAACACCAATTATGGTTTGGAAGAAGTTACTGTTTTGCCTGAAAATATTGGGTATCTAAAGGTTGCGAGTTTTTCTAACTGGGACTTTTTTGAGGAGACAAAAAAAGTAATCGATGCGGCTATGAAATTCTTGGAAAACACAGATGCCCTTATCGTTGATGTACGGGGAAACCGGGGCGGGGTTCCTAATTTGGTGGCCTATTTGAGCGGTTATTTATTTGATGGCAAACCGGTGCATATGTCGCAATACTATCATCGGTATCGGGATAGTGGTTATGGCCTTTATACCGAAACGGATACTCCAGGGAAGAAACTTCCCGATATTCCCGTTTTTGTCTTGACGGATAGCGGATCTGCTTCCGCAGCGGAGGAGTTCGCGTACTTTATAAAACATAGTAAACGGGGACTAGTAGTAGGGGATACTACGATGGGTGCGGGCTATGGTGCCATGTCGCATCGTTTGAATAATCGTTTTTTTATTTCTATTTCAAGCGAAGAAGACATCAACCCATATACCAAAACCAATTTTGAAGGGGTAGGGGTCATCCCCAATGTTCCAATGGAAGGGGCAGATGCATTGATCAAGGCAAAATCATTGGCGATCATAGCTGGGAAAAAGTACCATGAACAGAAGAAGGCGTTCAGAAATGATTTGGAAGAGGCATTGCGTAATTTCTCCAAGGAAACGCCTGCTTCGGAAATTACCAGTACGATTAAGAAAAGCCATGCGGCAGGGATCTTAAATGAACGTGCCATTAATAATTTTGGATACCAATGCATGGGACAAGGGCAAAAAGCTCAAATAGCCGAGGTCGTATTTCGCACCAATACAGAACTGTACCCGACAGCACCGAATACATATGATAGTTATGCAGAAGCGTTGGTAGCAAACGGGAAATTGGTCGAAGCAGCCGTTCAGTATGAAAAGGCCATCTTATTGGCGGAAGAAAAAGGGGATTCCGACCTAGCGCTGTTCAGAGCTAACCTTGAAAAAATGAAGGCCAAGCTTCCCAAATAGATTTAGGAAATCATATTGCAAATTGCAGCTATATGGTGGATCCGAATGCTCAAGGAAAGGGGATTGGGAGTAAACTTTGCGAGCATTCACTACAAAGAGCAAAAGAAAAGAACTTTAAAGGCATTCAATTTAACCTAGTGGTAAGTACAAACAAAGGAGCCGTTGAATTATGGAAAAAATACGGATTTGAAATAATAGGAACCACACCGAACGGATTTAGACATGCGACAATGGGATTGGTCGATACGTATATCATGTACAAGCATTTGTGATGGGAGGTGAATAACAAAACATTTTGCGACAGCATCTGAAAAGAGCCCTTATTGAAACTACAGACTATTTAGTAATGAATCACCCCTAAGATGTACATTGATTGCTTGAGGATTGGGAGGGGCCATTTTCGGTAAAAGATGGGTTAAAGGTAGTCTTAGTGGCGATTCGATAGTTATTTGATGAAAAAATTACGTTTGGGAACTCCATAAAAATGGGAGGTTTCAAAAAAAAGCACTTTTTTTTCAGGAGTTTTTATGTTTGAACTGTTTTATATACAAACAAACCAAAAAAACCTATGAAAAATTCCAAATCAACCTACCCATTAAAAAGAGAAGGAACCGAGGAAATCGGAAAAACGTTTACCCAGCAGAGTAATTTTATTAAAGGTCTCATTGTTTTCACATGTGTGCAGTACTTAGTCCTACTTGTAATACTGTAACACGGTAAAACCCCCGTTCAAAAAGGCGCGCCTTTTCCCCAAAGTGCGTCTTTTTTTTATTTATCTGAAAATTCATTCTTATACCCCCAATCTGATATGAAAAATTCCAAATCAACCTACATATTAAAAAAAGAAGAAACCGAGGAAATCGGAAAAACGTTTACCCAGCAGAGTAATTTTATTAAAGGTCTCATTGTTTTTACCACGGTACAGTACTTAGTTTTACTGCTAATTCTATAAGTTTTTCAACATCTCCATTTTTACCATGTGCAGCATTTTAGCCTACTTATAGCGCTGTGCCTTTCAGTATTTTTCCAAAACGCCGCACCTTTTCCCCCAAGGTGCGGTTTTTGTTTTACTTCAAAGCGTGTTGAATTACGGATTATAAGAAGAATAGTTTAAAAGATACGTTTGGGGTTATCCCCAGCGAACTGGGTTCGATTTTTTGCACTTCCTCCTGAGGGTTAGGCCTAAAAAAGGTATTGATCGTATTTTTGCGATTGAGAATGTTCCAAACGGCCAAGCCTATTTCAGTCTTGCTTTTGCGACCTATCGAAAAAGGATACTTTGCCGAAATATCTACCCGCAAGTAATTATTTTGTCTGCTGGCATTTGCTTGGTCAAAGTTGACCACCCTGCCCGTAATTGGCGTATCGCGGTTGGGCAACGTAAGTGGTTTGCCGGTTCGCCAGTTCAATCCTGCTGCCAATAATAATTGCCGCCAGGTGTAATTGGCACCAAAGGTAACCGCATGGGGAATGTCAAAATTATTCGGAAATTTGTTCTCTATCAGTTCGTCAAAGTAGTAGTTGCTGCTCAAAAGAGCATAACTAAGCCAAAGACTGCTATTCGAAAGTTGTTTTCTTACAAGTAGATCTACCCCTTTGGCATCATAATCTCCTGCAGTTCTAGTAAATTCATACCGATCAAGAAAGCCTTGGCTTTGGGTGGTAATGCCCGACACCCGTTTATAGTAGGGAACAATGTTTATTAACCAACCTGCTCTATCATAGCTGAGCCCCAATGAAACTTGCTTGCTTTGAAGTACGGGAATAGTGGTGTCGTTAGAGAGCTGCCAGCGTCGTTTTTCGATGCCTAAAAAATCGTTTTGAAAGTTAATTACTTGCGAGGTGTTTTGGTGCTTTAACTCTCCTAATATTTCTAGATTAAATCCATCCCCAAAAGGCTGGTTAAATGTGATTCTTGGTTCTAGGAGGTGTTTTTTAAATTTGGTCAAGTAGTTAAAGCGTAGCCCGAAATTCAGGCGGGTATTGGTTTTTTTGGCGCTCCAGCTCATTTCGCTAAATAGGGCATGAGTGCGCAGTACCTCTGCCTCGAGGTTTACAAAACGTGGATCGTCGACGTCGGTGAGGTTGGTGACTTTCGTTTCTACAAGATTATAACCGTTGGACCAGTTCAATTGTTCGTTCAAACGGTTGTTTGCAATGAGTCTTATCCCAGTTTCAGATACTTTGTTCGTTTGCAAAAAGCGCTGGTTGTCTAAAATATTGGCGTTCACCGCACTGAGTTTGTAATCGGTCTCATAAACGGCAATTTCTGAACTAAAGTGTTCTGACCATACTTTTTCATAATGGATGCCACCTGCTATACTGCTTTGGTCTAGTTTGCTTTCCCGTATGTCGGATGCTCCCAAGACCGTGGCATTTTCGTTGAAGACAAGGGTATTGGTAGCATAAATGAAATTCAAGCGTAGGCGATCGTTATCTGAGGGGTGGTAAAGCAGCCGCATTGAAGTGTCATAAAAATCAAAGACGATATCTGAATTGGTCACTGTTTCTGTATTGCGTTCAATTTCTGTGCCTTGGGCAATTCGATCAAAGTACTCAGAATAGGTAGGGGTTTCCACAAAATTGCTGATCGATTTACGCAAGGCTAGTTGTAAGGAGGCGTTTTGCCCTAAGGGAGTATCCACAAAACCTTTGGCATCAATAAGGTTAATACCAAAATTTCCTTTCAAAGAAGGGTTCACATATGAGTCGGTCTGCATTCGTATGGTACCAGAAACACCATCGGTTTGAGAAACGCTGCTCCCGTTTTTTTGAAGGGCCACTTTTTGGGTAATGCTAGGGTTGTACATTGATATTAATCCGAAAAAATGTCCGGATTGATACATTTTAATAGCATCCCAAGTGATTAAATTTTGATCATTGCTGCCGCCGCGAATATTAATATTGGAAACTGTCTCGTCTACGCTTTGGATACCGGGTAATGCTTGTACCGATTGCAGTACATCTTCTTCGATAAGCCCGGGTAGGATACTGAATTTGTTGAAATTCAATTGAAATGCACCGTTATCCAATTTGTCAATACCTCGAATAAGAAAGTCGTAAAGGGTGATCCCTGCTAATTGCTGAAGAATGGGAATCAAGTAAAGTGTACCACACTCACTTGTGTTAAAATATCGTGCCTCACGACGTATGGGTTTATGGCCGATATGTCGTATTTGAATGATATCGTTCCCGGAACTTAGTTCAAGTTCAAAGAACCCCTCTTTATTGGAAATGGTTCCGCCAGTGCCATTTTGAACCGTTACAAAAGGTAAGACTTCCCCTGTATCCTTGTCCTTAAGATAACCGCAAAGCAGCTTCTTCTTTCTTTTTATGGAAATTATTTTTTTTGAGACAACAACAAAATCAAGCGCTGTTTGTTCACTGAGCCGCTGTAGAGATTCTTTAAGTGAAAGAGCGTTGTCTGGAGGGGAAGATATCGTAACATTGTCTACAAGTTTGGAGACATAATTGAATTGCACGTCAAACCGATCCTGTAAATCGCTTAGCACGATTTCCAAGGTTTTGGGGGATCCGTTTTGTTGGGCAATTAAGCAAAAACTATTGGATACTGCAAAAATTAGTATTAGTAGTCTATTTCTCACTTTTACTAAAACGCACTAGGTCGCGCTTTAGTATCTGATGGGTAAGCCCTAATGGCTCACTGATCGATACAAGGGCATTTTCAAGGTTATCGTGTGTAAAACCTCCGGTGAAAAGTCCGTTCGTATCAACATCCTGTAGTTCAACGGTAATACCATACTGACGTTCCAATTCATCAAAAATTTCACTGATGGGAACCCGCTGAAAATAACTAGTGTTATTGGTCCATTGCGGAGCTTCAAAACTATTTTTTTCCGATGCGATAGCCCCATCGATGGAGGTGAAATTATCGCCCGCCTTTAAGATTTTAACTTCCTCGCCCGACACGACCCTCACTGTACCTTCAAAACAGGCCACTTCAAAATAATCACCGCGTTGCTTTACGTTGAATTCCGTTCCTAATACACTAACGGTACCTTTGGCAGTGATTACATCAAATTTAGCACCCTTCGCCACATCAAAGAAAGCCTCCCCTTCCAAGGTGATTTCCCGATTGGTCTCCCAATCCTGTTCATTGTAGCTTACTTGAGAAAGTGCATTTAGCTCAATAATCGAGGCATCGGGTAATTCAATAGTAGTTTTTTCAGAGGCTATGGTCTGTATTTCTATACTTGCGTTAAAAAGGAAGAAGTAAGACAAGCCGAACAAGAGAATTAGCACACTGGCAATCTTGAGCATGGGAGCGATCCAATAGACTTTTGTATCCTCGGGTTTAACTACCAGGCTGTTCTTAAATTGCTCAAAACTTTCCACATTGGAGAAATTGGACGCCTTGAACTGGGAAGCATCCGCTACAATTTTTTCATAAAAAGGAGCATCCTCCAACGCCTCGAAGTTGGCCCGCTCTTTTTCTGTCAAATCGTCTGACAGCCATTTCTGTATCAAGTTATCGTTTTTCATGAGTATGGCGCTTTCCTATATAACAACTAAGAGTATAATTCTCCTGATTATTTTATCTTAAAATTTTCCAATTCTTTTTTTAAACTGTCGAAAGCCGAATAAATACGGTACTCCACAACCTTTTTGGTTACCCCTAAAATATCTGCAATTTCCTGATGTTTTTTCCCCTCCACCTTACTCATCATAAAAGCGGTGCGTTGTTCTTCGCTTAAATTTCCAAGTACTTCTTGGTATTTTTTATAGTATTGTTCCTTTTCTAAGAGAAATTCGGGATTTTCATTGGTATACCCCTTAGGTGCAATGCTTTTATACTTCAACACTACTTTTTGGTGCTTTACTTCATTCAACATCAAGTTATTGGCAGTAGTATATACAAAGGACTTGGCTTTTTCAGGAGTAACGTTCTTACAGTTTTCCCATAATTTAACAAAAGCATCGTGCGACTTGTCCCCAGGGTTTAGATTTTCACCGTATCGATAGTAGAGAAAATCGTGAAGACTTTTGGCATATTTGTTATAGATGCTGGCAAACAAGGTCTCTTCACAAATATTTTGGTGTAAATCCTTTTTCAAGCAGGGGTGTTTTATTTTCCCACAAAAGTACGGAAACTTACTTTTTAAAAAAAGGGTGAAATTTTTCAGGAGTTTTGATCGTTAAGTTGTTTTAGTAATAATAGCTGTTACTATAATAGTGTCATTATGAAAAATATCCTACGCATTTACGGTCTTGTATTTTTACTTCTTTGTACGGTGCTGTTCTCCTGTCGCAAAGAAGAATTCGAATTTATAGGAACGCCGCCTGGGCAAACCTTGAAGGCAAACTCTACCGTTGCGAACTTATTACAGCGAATCGCATTAAAAGATGGTTCGCCCGATAACCTGATCGATGGGGCTTCCTGTTTTAGCCTTAAGCTACCTGTGACGGTCGAAGTAGATGGCCTGGAGGTGATTATCGACGAGACAGAAGATTATGCGACCTTGGAAGAATTATTGGATAACGCCGAAGATGGTGTTGTAGAGATTCAGTTTCCGGTAACCCTTATCCTTCCCGATTTTACCGAGACAGTGATAGCCACTTCCGAAGAATTGGATATGAAGAGGGCCGAATGCCCTATGGGCGATGAGCAAGACTCGGATATTGAATGTGTTGATATTCAATACCCTGTTAATATTTCCCTGTTTAATACTATTACGGAACTGACTACCACCACTACCATTGGGCATGACGAGGCCTTGTATGGTTTTATAGCAGCTTTAAATGAGGATGATGTGGTCGAAATCCAGTTTCCTGTAGTATTGCTTTTAAGCGATGG
This sequence comes from uncultured Flavobacteriaceae bacterium, assembly GCA_938010765.1. Classification (GTDB taxonomy): domain Bacteria; phylum Bacteroidota; class Bacteroidia; order Flavobacteriales; family Flavobacteriaceae; genus Pelagihabitans. Next base: position 7,364 of record CALLVX010000098.1, read on the forward strand.
TACCGAGAATGCAGTCGACGATTTGCAAACACTGGAGACTACGGTTGAAAATGTCAAGGACGATTGTTATGAAGGAGACGACAGTATTGTGAATGAAGAACGATGTAACGATTGCGAACAAACCGAGGAAGAAAACTGCGGCAGTTGTAACCAGGTGTTTTTGGATACTTGGGCACAATGTACCCAATGGGAAGCACACTTGTTTGTTGTAGATTGGAATAACATTAAAAAAGATTATGAAGATTTCTCCCTCAATTTTCAACCCGATGGGAGTATTTTGGTCAATTCCGATACCGAAACCTATTTTGGTACATGGTCTACAGGATTAGAGGAGGATAAAACCATCCTGAACATCGAAATTCCAGGTTTGGAAGACTTTAATGCGGCGTGGAAGCTCTACGAAATAAAAGAAAAAAAGGATGACATTGTTGACGTTCAGCTCTATAATGGCTTCGATACCTTGCATATTCAAAGTACATGTGAGGATGGAAACCCTGGAAGCAACAATGGTAAAAACCCAGGGGAGGAATTGATGGATGGTAGCTGGGAAGTTGGTTCTTATGTAAACGATACCGTTGAGGAAGCTACTGATTTTGAAGGCTATGTGATTAACTTTGATACTGGGAATGTTGTCATTGCAGATAATGGAACACCGATCAATGGTCTTTGGACCGTTGCTACTAGCAATAAAAGACTTTTATTGAACTTTAATACTGCTGCCCCGTTGGATCGGTTCAATAAAAACTGGCGGTTTGTATCGGTTAGCGATACTGCTGTGGAGTTGCAATATATAGCGACAGAAAGTGTTATAGAAACACTGGTATTCGAAAAGTTGTAAACTGGTTCTGCTCCAAAAAAAATCGAATTCCGCAGCCAAACTAGTATATCAAGTGATTTAAGCGATTACTCACGATTCCCATAAATGACAACAAGATTTATATATAAACCAGATTCCAATACTTGGTTTTGGATGATATCTGCCGTTTTCATGGGCATAGGCTTGTGTTATATTATAGTGTTATCGCTCAATAGCTCTAATGCGATTTGGAAGTTGGTATTGGCTTTAAGTCCTTTTGTGTTTCTTTTTTGGACTTGTGCAAGAGTGGTTCAATACCGTTTTGAATACGCCCGTACAGAAGCGGATAAAATCGTCGA
>CALLVX010000099.1 GCA_938010765.1 uncultured Flavobacteriaceae bacterium
TTTGTTTGAGTACTTTCAATATTATCTCGTAATTTGTCTTGAAGTTGTGCATCTATAATTGATTTGTAGTTACTTCAATTTACTGCTATTAAGCAGTTTGCACAACTTCTTTTATTTTAAATCAAAATGCACAACGGGTTAATAACATAAAACTTTATGTCATGAAAACATACCGCAAAAACGAACTAGGTAAAAAGACCGAAATCATCAAAGCAACTATTCTTTGTTCCGTTATCGGAACGCTATTATTGTTCAAAGCAGGAACCTCATTGGGTGCTTTTCTGTATCACATGGTTCACTAATCATACAAATTACAACCTATTAAAATCGTTGCTATGAAATACGCGGAATACCACATAGAAAATCATATCGTAGAAGTATACAATACCATAGGCGGGGTTGAATCGGTTCATGTGAACGGAGAAGAGATCTCAAAGGGCTACTCTTTTTTTGGAAGAGACCATTTCTTTAAAATCGGCGCTGACAATTATATGGTACACCCGGCATTATCGTGCAAGAATATCACGGTAATGACTATTTTTCTATATAAGAATGGTTTGCCTTTGACTATAGAGAATCGATTTGCGAGTCGTATCAAAAATAGAAAATCGCGCGCCAAGCTTATTTTGGGTTTGGTTCTTGGCTTGGTCGGGGGACTCATATTCGGCTTTACCGTGACCAAGTTAGTACAATGGTTAAGTACGGCTGTCTAGTTGAAATCAGCTTGTCGCCTAGCTTGTATAATCTACCGTTCGCCATAAATCAATTCGAATTCTAATAACAACCAACTATTTTTAACAAACAATATTTAAATACAACAACCATGACCAACTCACTACCCAACCCTCATAACAAACGCGACTCCACTTTGCTCTTGGGCATGCGATTAATTAGCCTGTTTTTTCTGATTTTCACAACCATCGCTATCACGATTGTGGCGCGTACACTTGGAGACGGCAGCGCCTTTAGTACGGGATATGAACTAGGGCGAATGCTAAAAGGGCTGTTTGGTCATTCTCTAATTAAAAAAGGCTTGGGAATTGGCAGTGTCATTGCCACGCTGGCCTCTTGGGACAGGAACAAATCTATTTTATGGGCCATACTCCATGCAGTCTTCGGTTGGTTATATGTACTCTACTTCGCCATAACAAAAGAAAAGCACCCATAAGATTCAACAAGAGAGATAAGAAAACTTTTAACAACTCAAACTTAAAATACAAAACCATGATAACAATATTAAAACTACTGATCGCTATTATTTTTACAATACTCTTATAAATGATAATTCTAAACCATTTTCTAAACTCCTAAAGGATTAAAATTTTGGGTTCACCCACCTAAGGAATTCCACTATATTTGAAAAGAACCTCAACGACGAATGAAAAATTTTTTATCAAAAAATGCTTTTTGGGTCCTACAGATTTTAGGGTGGGGCTGTTTGGGCATTTTTGTAATACTGGCCAATGACATTACCCGTAGCAACGCAGCACGAATCATTACATTAGTTGGTTTTATGTTTGTCTCGATCGGTGTTACATCGATTACCCGGTTGTTTTTTCGACGTTTTATAGATCTCCAGGATTTTAAGGCCATAGAATTTTTCAAAATAGTACTTATAATAGTAGGCACTACCTTGGTCTTTCCGCATGTATCGTATTGGTTTGGGTACCTTATTGGGAAACTTATGAAGTTCCTATTCGATGATGCCACTGATCTATTTAGGAAACCAGAAGGTGAATACGATTGGCGAGATATCAAACAATATATTGGTTATTTGATTATTGTAACCGGTTGGACGGTTTTTTATTTTGTGGTGAAGGTATTGCGGCAAGTCAACAAACAGCGGGTAAATCGTCTTGAGCTTAAAAAGAAAGTACGGCAGGCACAGTTGAACACCTTGAAGGGGCATATTAATCCACAATTTATGTTCAATACCCTCAATAACATTAAAGGTCTAATGCTAGAAGATGTGCCCCTTTCCAGAGCGATGCTTACCAGACTTTCGGAGATGTTGCGATATTCATTGACCAAAAATAGTGTGAATACCGTTTTGATTGCCGAAGAGTTGGAAATGGTTGAAAACTACGTTGCTTTGACCCAAATTCAGCATCAAGATCGTTTTCAAATTAAATATGATATCCCAAAAGAGACTTTAAGGCTAGAAATACCCCCTATGTTAATGCACAATCTCGTTGAACATGCAGCTAAAAACGGCATCTTATTACGTCGCACTGGCGGGGAGATTTTGTTGCAAATAGTAAGAGACAAAAATTGTGTCCATATTTATGTCTCGCATACCGGAGCCAATTCTGGCAGGAAGGAAAGCACTCAGTTGAAAAAAACACTAGAACATAGACTTCGGCTCATGTATGGGGAGGAGGCTCTTTTTTTAGAGGAAATGAATGAGAAAGCAACCAAATATACGTTAACGGTGCCTTTAGAAGCTATAAAAGCGAACACCGATTCCACCCTAGTGAAACAAGTTTGAAAATGCAGATAGAAAAAAGAAATAGGCTTAGATTGTTTTGGCTACTGCAAATTGTAGGTTGGGGTATCGTAAATGTGACCATATTTATTCTGCCAGTCGATTTCAGCTTTCGGTATTTGATATTCTCATTTTTCGTGGCCTCGATCAATGGTATCTTAGCAACTAGCATTTATCGGTTTGTGGTTTTAAGACACGTGAAAAATGTTATGACCCAAAAAAACTTGATAAAAATAATAGTCGGTTTTCTCTTATGTGGAATGCTATATGTATTGTTGAACTATTTGAGCGAAATGAGCTATGAATCCATTTGGGAACGAACGCCAGAAGAGCTTGACTTTATTGAGAAAAAAGTGAATTTGTTTTCATCGTTTTTGGGCACTTTTTTGAGTGTTTTTGGCTGGACCTCTCTTTACTTTTCAATTAAGTTCCTTTTTAAGTACAACCAAGATAAATTGGAGGAGCTTGAATTGAACGCTACTTTGAGAGAGGCACAACTAAACACTTTGAAAGGGCAGGTGAATCCGCATTTTATGTTCAATAGTTTAAATAACATTCGTGGTTTGATGCTTGAAGATGTGTCCAAATCAAGAGGCATGATTACAAAACTCTCCGAGATGCTGCAGTACGCATTGGTCAAGAATACGGTAGATGCAATTCCTCTAGAGGAAGAACTGGAAATGGTAGACAACTATATAGCGCTTTCAAAAATTCAGATGGAAGACCGCCTGCAGTTCGTAAAAGATATCGAGAAAGACACCCAAAGTATAATGATACCACCCATGGTCATTCAGCTTTTAATAGAGAATGCTGCGAAACACGGTATTTCAAACCTCAAAGAAGGAGGCGTAATTTCGTTAGTTACCACTAAAAATGGGAACGAACTTTTAATTAAAGTATCCAATACTGGAAAACTACGCATTGCCAAAGATTCTACGCAGCTTGGATTACAAAATATTCGACAACGCTTGCGATTACAGTACGGGGCAAAGGCCACTTTCTTATTAGAAGAGGTAAATTCTGAGGTAATCGCCACTATAAAAATACCATTGGTATGAGTACTATAAAAACTATTATCGTTGAAGATTCCCGTTTGGCGAGAAATGAACTAAAAGAACTGATCAAAGGTCATACTGAACTTGAGCTGATAGGGGAGGCCGAAAATGTAGACGAAGGGTTCGAATTGATTCAAAAAAGTAAACCAGATCTACTATTGCTTGATATCAATATGCCAGAAAAGGACGGTTTTGATCTGTTAGAAATGCTCGATGAGGTTCCTATTACGGTTTTTACCACCGCCTACGACGAATATGCAATTAAATCGTTTGAATATAATGCACTAGATTATCTTCTAAAACCTATCAATGAAAAGCGTTTCGCCCTTGCCGTCGAAAAAGTAAAAGAAAAGCTGGTGGGTAATACAGAAGAAGAAGTGCCCGCAGAAAAAAGGCTTACCGGGAATAGTCAGATTTTTATTAAAGATGGTGAAAAGTGTTGGTTGGTAAAGGTGGGTGATATTTCCCATTTCGAAATTGTGGGGAACTATACCAGGGTATTTTTTAAGAATCAGAAACCGATGCTCTACAAATCGCTGAACCAAGTAGAAGAAAAATTACCTGTTAATTACTTTTTTCGGCCGAACCGACAACAAATTATTAACACAAACTTCATAGCGCGTGTAATTCCATGGTTCAATGGCACTTTGAAACTTGAAATGCAAAACGGCGAGGAAATTGAAGTTTCCCGCAGACAATCATACCTGTTTAAAGATAGGATGAGTCTCTAATAATCAGTTTTTTAGGACGTTTTTATTTTATAAAAAAGTAGTTGTCCAACCCTTGGGAGCTCCTGTTCTGATGGAGTTCCCCTCATTATTTTGTTTAACTTAATCTACGTAAAGCCAAACAAAAGTAATGCTGTTTGTAAGAATAGTTCGATTGTTAAAAACTTTTGTTTTTGGTTACTTTTACTTTCATTATTTTCGCTATCAGATATTTGGAAAAGTAATTTTTCAACGTCTAAACAAGCAGATTCCTGAGAACAATCTGTGCGTTTTCTTCAGCTATATGAAAAGGTTAGTGTTCCCCAAGAGCAGTTACATATTTATTTATATACATTATTGGCATGAAGTGCGCAGAATACTATTTGGACAATCATAAAATCGAAATTCACTACTCTTTTTTGGGAACAGAATGCATTTTGGTAAACGGACGAAAAATTTCCGAACATCGCTTTAGCAGGAAAAAACCCCATCAATTTGTCTTAGGAAAAAACAGTTACGATATTTTTTCTAAATTGGATATCGCTGGCCCTTCCGGGCGTGATTTTGAAATATTCAAAAACGGATGCGCCGTTTCCCTTGTTAATTTTAAATCTCAAAATTCAACGGCACTTTTAGTTTTGACCGTTTTACTGGGTTTGGGTTTTGGGTATGTTTTTGGTAGCTTTTTATACCAATGGTATCCGGTAGATATGAGCGGTTTATACCAGTTCATTCAGACGATCACACACTAATATCTTCGTGTTAGTTCAAATCGGAGATCGCTACGCGAACCCCTTCGCTATGACTACTGAACTCAGGGGCATACATACTTTGGATAGTAGTAATACCGTTGCTGAACTCCCCTGCGTTATTTGCCCGAACATCGTATTCAAAAACATAGACTCCTTTGGGTAAGTAATCAAAGAAGAAATTGGTACTCGCGTCTTTGGTGCTTTCGTAATAACCAAGACCATCTTGCCATTTGTATTTTGAAATGACGTTGATCGGCTCAAAACCAGCGGCGCGCATGTCTTTCATATGTACAAATTCCATGGTGCGATCGGCTCGCAGTTCGATACGAACCCGAATTAGATCACCAACATGTACGGTGGTTTTATCGGTAATCTCCTTTATTTCTTCTCCGGTCGCCGTATTGGTTTTTATAAATAATTTCTTTTTTAATTTTAATGGGGTTTCTGCACCACTGATCTTATCAAGGTCTTCGAAGTACTGCCAGTAGAGTGCGCCCCAGGCAATGCCTTCTCCTTTTTTATCTAACTGAACCTCTGCCATGGCCGGGTTGATCTCATTACCTGCCCAGGATGTTTTATAGTAGCCTGTACCAGCCTCTATTTTCACATTTTCAAGCTTGGATGGTGTTATTTTTTCACCCCCGACCAGCACTTCTACTGCTTCACTTACAGAAAGCCAATCATTTCCTTGTAATAGCAGGGCGTATACCGCCTCTGTGGTGGCCTTAGTGGTACTCCATTTGTTGGTCTGCTTGTTTTTAAGCAACCATATTTTCAGATTGTCTATCGTTTCAATATTGTCCTGAATTTCTGAGAAGGCTTCGATCAACAGGGCCTGGGTTTCTATAGGGGCTTGGTACCAGTACCATGAAGCCATATTTTCTTTCCAGTACATCCCGAGTTCTTCCGAATTAATACTGTTTTCTTCTAATGATTGTACGACAAGGTCGGCAGTTTTAGAATCATTCATACGGTGTAGGATCAATGCCAGCATTCCCTTGGAATACAGGGTTTTGTTCATCCAATACTGTTGTGCCTGCCCTTTGTAATAGGCGGTTATTTTGGCTACTCTTGCTGATGTTTTGAAGTCCTTGAAGAAACTTCGCATATAGAGGTAGTGAATCTGCGTTTGGCTAAGATGATCATTATTGATATTTGAAGTGTTGCGTTTCATTAGATCGTATTCTTTTAGGAATTCTTGATCTAAATAAGCAACGGCCCTTTTTAGCATTTGCTCTTGGTCTTTGTTTAAATTTGAAGTAACCGATAATTTTTTCAAGTGTCCCATGCCCGAAGCGATATGTTGGGTAATGAATCGATTATCCGGTCCGCCGGTGAACCAGGACCAAGCGCCATTCGATTTTTGATTGCTTTGTAGTTTTCGCAAGGCATTTGCTTGCTCGTTTTTCATTTTATCCAGATTAAATAGCAAGGCGATTCGTTTTTTCTGTTCGGTTTCAGATTGGGCGTCGCGAAGCCATGGAGTTTCCTGAATCAAGAGGGATTTTAATTCTTGGTTCTTTTCTAAATTGCTTAACAAAGCATCCGAGTTGCGCCATTGGTCAAAAACTTCTTGAATCCTAGGATTGCCATTTGCAATATGGCTCGCCAAGCTATTGGCGTAATACCTTGAGAACAGCTGCTCGCTGCATTCGTGCGGGTACTCCATCAAATACGGGAGTGCCTGCACGGCGTACCAAGCCGGGTTCGAGGTAATCTCCAAGCTAAGCTTGTGATGTTTGAGCGTTTTAGAAGTGTATGCTTTTAGCTTGTCTAACACAAAGGTTTTGCGTTGATCGCTGCGCACCCACATGGGCAAGGTTTCGGTAACCAACATACGATTGGTAAGCACTGGGAGCAGGTTTTGCTCGCCATCGCTATAATCCCCTGCTTTGGCAACAACCTTATATTGTACCGCCTGCACATCTTCAGATATCTTTAGGCGCCACGATACCTGCGTGTTACCTAGGGAATCAACAATGAAGTTTTGAGGCTCGTTTTGGGTCATCAGCAGTTTCGATGTAACTGCCTTCCCAGAAACTGCATTGATCAATTCAAGTTTTGCCTGCCCCTGTAATTTTTTATCTGTTAGATTGGCAACCTTGGTGCTGATTACAATTTCATCGCCCTGTCTTAAAAACCGCGGTGCGTTGGGAATCACCATCAATTCCTTTTGGGTGACCGTCTGTAAAGTTCTGTAACGACTTTCCAACGTTTTGGTGTGTGCCAAAAGTTGCAAATTCCATCTAGTAAGTGCTTCGGGAGTGGTGAAACTAAAAGAAATATCTCCTTCCTTGTCGGTTTGCAACTGGGGAAAGAAAAAAGCGCTCTCTTGTAGGTTTTTTCTGATTTTAACGGGGTCAACATCCTTGGCGGCACCATCTTTTTCAGAATCCTGATTTTCTTCATCTTTGTCTGCCTTGTTTCCTGGGCTGAGGGCTTGTTCCTTTGCTACTATACCGGACGCCATTCCTCCAACGGCATCGTCTACACTTTCTTCCGCATCCATAGCCATTTCATTCATCTCCATGGATGCTTGAGGCGCTGAGGCTCTTGCCATTTTTCGCATTCGCCCTCCGTAAAGCCCGCCTTGTCCAAAGTAAAACCCAAACCAATTAAACGAATCAAAATACTGGGTGCGATAACTATAGAGATTCCGATCCCCGTAGTGCACATTAAAAGAGTCGGTACCAAAACCATGCTGTCCCTGAATATAGAGGTTGGTATAATAATAGGGACGATAAACAGGATCGAAGCTCCAGTAATGACCTCGAAAACTGTCTAAGGATGCATCGTACATACTGGCCAATAATTCGGCTGCTACCTTTTCTCCTTTAGTACCTTTTATTTTAAATGACCAAGTTTCATCGGTTCCGGGCTGAAGTTTATCCCGAAAAGTGAGGGTTTCGATTTCAAGATCCTTTTGTGGATAGGGTACGCTAATTGGCACGCTACCCACCTGATAAGAATTATAGATTGTAAAACTATAGCTAATACCAAAACCACCTTCATCTTCTTTTGTGATAGGAATACTAAATGAACTTGAATTATTATTTAATTTAACAATACGGGTTTCAACGATTTTATTTTTTTTCTCCACAAATACGGTAACCGTAACATCCTCTGCACTGCTTGCAAGGGTCACCTTGGCCTTGTCACCTACCGTATAAGAACCTTTATCGGTTTTAGCCAAGAAAAGCTGCTTATCCGATAGTGTTTTATCCTTATCGCTAAAGAGCGTGGTCTGCGCTATGTCTTTTACCAATTGCCCAAATTTATCCTTGGTCTCGAGCTCAATGATATACTTTCCTGAACGCCATTTTTTTAAGTTATCAAACGTAATCTCGGTAGATTTTCCGGTGTCGAACTGCGATTCCCAAACTAGGCCCCCTTTTTCCCATTGGCTTGAGTCGTGCTCGTTCCCATATGCATCATGCGGATAACTTTTTTTAAACGTCTCTTTTGTAAAGCCCTCATAATCGGGAGCAGGCCACGGTCGGTTACGCAAGACGTATTCAGGAGCTATCAATTTGTACATTTTCAGCGTTCCTTTCGCAGGTGTGAACTGCCCATTTAGATTGCTGGTCGAAATGCTCAATTTAGTCTCAATGGCATCTTTATCGATCATGTTACCTATATAAATAGTTGCGGTTATACTATGATACCCAACACGAACCGTAGTGGTAGCACTATGGGTTTCCCCATTAATATCGGTTACATCGGCCGTTACTTCGTAATTGAAGACTGGCAGGTCTTTTTTCGCCGTACCGTTGTCGGGCAGGGCCTTAAAGTTAATTTCATAGTTTCCGGAGCTGTCGGTGGTGGTTTCCCCATGGGCTATTTCTTGCGGAGTACTATTGTAGTAAGGGCGATACCAATAATACCATCGAGGATAGTTTACTACCCGGCGAACCGTATAACTTACCTTGGCATCTGTAATGGCACTTCCCGCATAAGCCAATGCATTTCCCTTAACGGTGATTTGATCGTTTACTTTATAAGTCTCTGTAACAGGGCCAAAAGAGGTATCGAATTTAGGGCGTTTGTATTCTTCTACAGAGAAAGAGGTACTACCTCTAAGTGTGTTTTTAGCTCCTTGGGCTTCCAAAACAAAATTACCCGTAAGGCCATTACTTGGCAATATAAATTCGCCAGAGAAAGAACCATATTCGTTGGTTTTAAATTCTTGTCTACTCACTTCTTGATAGTTGACATCTTTAAGAATCACGCTTACCGAAGTATTGGCAAGTACCAAAGAACGGGCCTCTGAACGAGCCACCGCAATGCCTTTGAAGTATAAGGGCTGCCCTGGGCGGTAGATACTACGGTCGGTAAATAAAAAAGCGACCTGATCACTATATGCTTTGTCTTGGTCATACTTTTGATTAATGTAAAACTCCCCGAAATGGGCTACTTCTTTATTGTTGGTTATTGTTAGCGTTACATTGTTCCAATACTGTTTGGAAAGGGGAACGCGCACCATCCCGTTTTGATCTGAGGACATCGTCTTTTCAAGGAACCCCCTGTCATAATTTACTTGATATCGGATTTTTACCGAAGCACCAGAAATCGGTGAACCATTGTTACGGTCCACTATTTGAAATTGATGATGGGTATTTGTCTTGGTTTCGAAAATAGTAAGATCGGTCACCTGAACAGGACTGTAGGCAAAAGTACCATTAGCTCCTGTTTTGGTTTCCCCAAAAGGTTTGGCCAACAACAGATAGTGACCATTCACTAGAGGAGGAACCCCCACTTCGGTGGTATGGCTTTGATAATCACCTTCATTTTTTAAAGTTGCTTTCCATTCAGTGACTAACGGTAATTTTTCAATAAAAGCCAGCTTTTGCGGTTTTTCATATAGCTTCTCTAATTTTTCAAGTTGTTCAAGGGAAACCAGATAAGCGCTTAACTGAAGCGAATTGTAGTTTTTATAGTTAACGAGCAGGCGGCCCTCTTTGTTCAGGGGAATATGACGTTCGGTGTTCAAGTACAGGTTCTTATCCAATAGCTGAGATTTCAACGCCTTGCACTTTTCGCTTGCTTTTGAATTTGGATATGTGGCAATTAGCTCCTCACAAATTTGTAAGGCCTCTTTCAGTTTCCAACGTACTTCCTTATTGGTCTTGGCATTGTAACCAGTACCCTGTTGTTGATATAAAACAGCAATCTGGTAACGATAAAGCCCTTCGGCACTACTTCCTTTTTTTGCCGCCGCCGCGTTGTTCAAAACCTCTAAATAGTGTTGGTCTTTGTTTGTGAAAGTGGCATTTTGATAAATGTATTGCAAGCGTTCAATATCTATTTCTATAAACGCGGTATTGTCTGCATCGGGTACATGGCTGTTCAATAACATTTGATACAAATACAAGGCTTTCGCCTGAAGTGATGTTTGGTCTATGGTAGTTATCTTCCTATTCAAAAAAGGAACTGCTTCGCAAAGCAACTCGGGATCATTGATTTCAAATTTATCGGCGGGTCTTGTGATGTTGTTTTCGCTGGTTTTGTAGAAGTCCAAGGCGGCATGCCCCAATAGATCTAGGAGGGCCGGGCGGTATGCTGAAGATCCTTTTTGTTTGTTTAAAATAGGCTCAAAATCGGCGACGGAGCTATTTCTAAGGCCACTTTCATTTTCCAAAGATTGCTCGAAGTGTAGCGTTATTTCTTGAAAAATAGTGGTCAGGTCCCAAGTACGAAAGTCCGAAGGGTCTACCTTGGTTTCCGTTTTGGTACGATTGTAAAACTTGTACCGGTTCTGCTGAAAGTACTGCCAATATAAATTGGCCAGATAGCTTTCCAAAACATTTTTTGTTGGGAACGGCGCTTTCTCGATTTCGGTTTTAAAGGCATTTACGATCTTTAATTGTGCATCTTCCTCCAATGTCATTACATATTTAGAGGTATAGATCAACGCCTTGACAACTTGGGCCGAATTTTTCTCTTTTTTCGCCTTTTCCGAAATAGACTGGACTACTTTAAGAGCAGATTTGGTCAAGGCTTTGTCTTCAAGTTGTTCAACTTGTTTCCAAAGAGCTATAAAAGAATCGTTTTTGTCTTGCGCTTGCATCATATTTGAAAATAGAATGATTATTGCTATGGTGAAAAACTGTTTCATATATCAATTTTAGTACCGGGAAGGAAGAAATAAGCCTCATTTGCGGTATTAGTATAAAATTACGGAACAAATATGGTTTCGATAACCGTAGCTGACAATTATAAGTGAGGGAATGCTATATCTGAGTGAGGGAAAAGGGAATATTTGTAGGATATTGATATTTTTAATACACAATTAGAACGACCAATTTGTTATCAATATTAGTTGAATTTGTTATTTTAATGGGTTGTTGGATTTGCAGTTCAGCTATTTATACTCATCCCTTGCGGGACTGAAGACATCCATTAGTTTGCATGGGGTCAATGCTTTTCCGCTATGTTTTTTGTGGGAGGCGATGACCACGATTTCCCCGGGGTGATATATTTTGGTCTTTCCGTCTAAAGTAAATTGAAATTCCCCTTCGATTACATGCATAATCTGCTCGTTCACATGAGAGTGTTCGGGTACTACGGCACTTTTTTCCACTTCCCAGAAAACAAGACTCATCGTCTCAGAGTGAATTAATTTACCATGGTAACCGGGCATTATTTCTTTAGATGGGATAGTCGCAAGTGTTAGGTCCATTGATTCAATTTTTCATTACTAAGATAAAAAGAATCTCGACCTAAAAAGAAAAGTCCCTAAAGGTTTTTAATGCCTATAGGGACTTGTTGGTTGGTATTTCTTGTAAACGCTTTGTTTAATACTCCACAAGCTGAAACTCGCTTCTACGGTTTTTCTGGTGTTGCTCCTTGCTGCATTCTTCTTCACAAGTAATCAAAGGTTTTGACTCTCCGTACCCTTTAAAACTAATTCTATTGGCATCGAGCCCACCAGTTTTCACTAGGTAATCGCGGCTCGATTGTGCTCTTTTTTCAGAAAGTACCTGATTGTAGCGATCGGTACCTCGATTATCGGTATGTGAATTGATGCGAATTTTAAGACTAGGATAGTCTTTTAATTTTACAATAAGATTGTCCAATAAGATTTTTGAGTCGGCTCGTATTTCCCATCGATCAAAATCAAAATAGATATACGGAATATCGAAATAGAGTTTTCCATCTGCCGAGGAGATTTTTGGGTCACGTTGGTCTTTCAAAAGATCGGCAATAATTTTCTTGGATTCCTCTGTGTCGTCCTGTGCAATCTGATTTGCGTCGAACAGTTTTCTAACCGGAATGTCGTGTTTGTCGTTGTTCACGGTATCAATTGTGATTTTTTGTGTGGTAGCACCGAATCCTACCGATTCGATTTCAAGGGTGTATTCCCCTGGGATAAGGTTTGCCGTAAATTGGCCTTCCTCGTCCAAGGTGTTTTCGTAGACTACCTCTCCTTCATCATTGATCAGTTTTACGGTCGCATTCGGAACGGGAACGCCGTTAATGGAATCCTTGATCTCAAAAAGGTTTACATACTCTCTGGTAAAGATTTCCCCAATTTGCTTAAAAGAAAAGATGTCATCGTTTCCAGAATCTCGGTTAGAGCTAAAGAACCCATTCTCCGTTGAACTGTATGAAAGTGAAATATCATCGTACCGAGAGTTGATAGGAGCACCTAAGTTGATGGGGGTAGTGTAGTCGCCATCTTCCAAGCGTGCCACAAAAATATCTAGCAATCCCAGTCCTAAATGTCCGTTCGAAGCAAAGAAAAGATGTCCTTCTTCTGAAACGTATGGGTATTGCTCTCTTTCTGGAGTGTTCACAACGGCACCTAAATTTTTGGGTGACCCAAAGCTACCGTTTTCGTCTAGTGAAACACTGTAAATATCATAACTTCCCAAAGAACCTTCGGCATCTGAGGAATAAAATAGGGTACGCTCATCCTTGCTAAGCGCGGGGTGTTGGTAGTTGTAGTCATCCGAACAAAACGATAGTTTTTTAGGTTCAGACCAGTTATCTCCTGTTTTTTTGGAAACATAAAGTTGTACCTGATTCTTATCCTCATCGTTAAAAATGCGTTTCCCGTTTACTAGGTTGCTCCTAGAAATGTACATGGTGTTGCCATCATTACTAAAGCAGACGGCGCCTTCGTGTAGGGCCGAGTTGATACTTTTCAATGCAGTTGCCTCTCCAACTCCTTTACTTTTTGCATCAACTGTGATAGCGTAGAGGTCTAGGAAAGGGCGATGTGTCCATTTGTATTCTTTGGAAGAAGTACCGCCTTCGCGATCTGAAGAAAAGTAAACCAAATCTTTCTTTTGTACGGCGGCGTAATCTGCCGCTGCCGAATTAAAGTTGGCCTTTTCTACTTCGAAATCTGCTTTTTTAAGCCGAATGGTCTCTACCATTTCTTTGGATGCAGCAACGTCGGGCACCGGTTGTCCTAATTTTTGCTTGTAGGCAACCAATTGATCAATGGCTTTTTCATAATCTCCGGTAGCCGAAAGAAATTGATAGTACATAAAATTGTACCGAGCATCAAAAGTGCCTTCGGGATTTGTAAAATCTCCACTTACCAATGCTTTCAAAGTTTCGACCCCCTGATCATACTGGTAAGTATTGTAATAACAATTGGCTAATTGTTCCAATACGTGTTGTGTCCGGGTTTTGGACAAGGCTTTTTCATAGAGCTCTGCGGCTTTGATGAAATCTCCTTTTTTGAAGAGTCTGTGGGCCTTTGATACTTGTGCTTGCCCCGCAATGATTGCAAATAAGGCGATATATAATAGGATGTTGTTTCTTGACATGATTAAAAGAATCTAGGTGAGGAATAGCGTTTGGCTCCTGAAAAACGGAAATTGTATAATAGCATTACTTCGTGGGTTCCAGAATTAAAGTCTCCCAGGTTGCTGGTCGTATAGTCATAGGCATAGCCCACGCGCAGGTCTGGTGTAATACCTATGTTGAAGAGGCCACTGATGGCATCGTCCAATCGGTATGATACACCTAGCTCGAAATTTCCATTGATTCGCACGTTGGCATTAAAATCCATGGATATGGGCGCCCCTTGTACGCTTTTGAGCAGTACTGAAGGTTTCAGGTCAAGGTTCTCATTGATGGCGAATACGTATCCTGCGGTGGCGAATAAATGTAAGTTTTCATTTCCGAGGGCAGAGATGCCACTTTGGTCCGAAATATGCTTGTTTTTCAGAAAGTTGGGAGCCGAAATACCCACATAAAAATTATCACCGTATAGATAGGCACCCGAACCGATATTGAAAAAGGTTTCGTTGACATTTTGAGAGAATGCAGGGTCACTGGTAAAGTCCCCGCTATTCAATTGAAAATCGCTGAAGCTGGTATCGAACAAGGTAACACCTGCCTTTAATCCTAAGGACAATCGTATGTTATCGTTCAATTGTAGCACATATGCGAAATCTGCATAGATATTGTTTTCATTCAGCGCGCCGTCACCTATTTCGTCATTGATAAACGAAATACCGGCTTCGATGCGTTCGTTGATCGGTGTACGTAAAAAAGCGGTACCGGTTTTGGGTGCGCCTACAGCGCCTACCCATTGTGTGCGATAGAGTATTCCTGCATTGGCGACCCCTACATCAGAGGTAGCATACGCTGGGTTGATTACACTCATGTTATACATGTATTGGGTATATTCGGGATCTTGTTGTGCCTTTAGGTACATACTTTGTACGAGGCCAAGAAAAAGTAATAAGGTTACTTTTTTCATGAATTTGGTTTTTTGGGTGCGAATATTCATTTTCATCTCGTTTATCGATTTAGATATATTCTACCCTGTTGTGCTGGTAGGTTGTCTCTGTTGAAATTGAATATGTAGAAGTATACGCCGTTGGGCACTACGTTGTTTCCTGCTGCTCCGGCTTGGTTCGAGGTTCCGTCCCACGGAGCAACGGCATTGTTGCCCATGAATACGAGGTTGCCATATCTATTGTAGATTTCTATGGTGTAATCTTCAAATAAGAATTCCACATCCCTAAGGTCATAGGCATCATTGATGCCATCACCGTTTGGTGAGAATCCGTCGGGAATTAGTAAGGTGTAAACGCTGAGGTCGCAGGCCGTTAAATCAACGGTGATTTCAAGACGGTCGTTACTTTCACATCCGGTAGTGGCATTGAAAGTCGCGGCGTAATACGTGGTATTGTCCAACAAAAGATCGCTGGTGTTGAGTGCCGTTCCGGCTTCCACTGCATCGTACCAGACAACACTTAGTCCGGTAGCGACGGTAAGATTGGCTTCCAATTCTGCGATTGTTGGGCGTTCGACCCCGCACAATTCGTTCCCCATGGGGTTCAAGGTAGGAGGTGCATTATCGTTGACCGTAACATTAATGGCAATAGATGCCAAACTTCTACAACCATTGATATCTTCTTCAAAAGCGAAATAATCGCCGCTCACCAAGGCATCTACATCCGCGAATGGGGTACCGTTAGTCGCTGCGTCAAACCAAAGGACATTGTCACCAGTGGTTATAAAAGCGTTTAGTTCGGCCACGGTAGGGGCATCGATAAGACAGAATTCTACAGCGGTCTCTGACAACTGCGGAATCGCCGGGTCGCTGATCTGTATCGTTACTACTAGGCGGTTTGTACCTTCACAACCGGAGGGTACATCGGTTTCACTCACATGGTAGGTAGTACCGTCTACAAGAGCATCCGCACCGCTTAAGGCCGTACCGCCGGTGGCGGTCGGGTATACCTGTATGGTACCACCATTCTCAGGAATGATGTTGGCAATTAAATCGTTGATTATTGGATTGTCTAACGTACAAAAGATATTTCCGTCGGTAGCCAAACTAGGGGTCGGGTTAATAACGGTTATTGCTACGGTAGCATTCACATCTTGGCAAGCGCCAGAACCGAGCACTGTATAGGTATAGGTACCCTCGACATTGGTGGCCGGATCAAATGTTCCGGTATCTCCATTGGCCAAGGTACTAGGGCCTGTCCACGTTCCTCCGGCGTTGGCCGTTACCCCCAATAAAGGGAAAAGGTCAAAGGCGGCATCGCTACCACAAGCGGTAGAGGTCGCGTTGGTACCCGCAATTCTTTCGATATTCACACCGACGGTTACGGTTGCGCTGTCACTTGGGCAAGCACTGGTTCCGCCTACGGTGTAGGTATAAACGCCAGCAACGTCTACCCCGGGTTCAAACAAGCCTGAACCACTTGCCAAGGCAGGTGCCCAAACGCCTCCGGTGTCCGGTGCGCCTCCTAGAGAAGCAAATAAATCGGTAATCGGGTCATTCGTACACAGTTCTAAAGAACCGTCATCTCCAGCAGATAACTGATTTGCGACCGTTACGATTACAATGGCTTCATCTCCAGGACAAGTTGCCGATGGACCCACGGTATAGGTATAGGTGTCTGCAGGATCTCCTCCAGGGTCAAATACGCCAGTGCCACTGGTTAAAGCTGGCGACCATGTGCCACCGGCATCGGCATTGGGCCCTAACAATGTAAACAAATCTAACGATGGATCGCCTTCACAAAAAGCCTGGTTGGCATCGTTTCCGGCATCTGGCGCCTCTGTAACGGTTACGGTAATGGTTGCGGTATCGGGAATAGTACATGGTGCCGTAGACGCCACGGTATAGGTATACATCCCTGAACCATCAACAGCCGGATCAAATACGCCGGTTCCACTATCAAGTAAAGGTGACCAGGTACCTCCGGCATCGGGCGTACCGCCTAATAAAGTGAAAAGGTCTACAGTTGGTTCGCTTGTACAAATTTCTAAAATGTCATCATCTCCGGCATCAGGTTCTTCTTGAATAGTTATGGTAACATTGGCGATTACGTCAGGACAAGCGTTCACACCCGGAATGGTATAGGTGAAAACAAAAGCGCCAGGACCTAGTAATGAGGTATCCAAAGTGCCTTGATCTCCATTGGTCGTTGCCTCTGGTCCGGTCCAAACTCCACCATTGTCAGGAGTTCCGCCCAATTCTCCAAAAAGATTGATACTTGCGATACTCGTGTCACAAAGATTTAAAGCGTCATCAGTTCCTGGATCGGGAAGATCGTCAATACGTGCGATTGTTTCGTAGCGTCCCGTACTTTCACAAGGGAAGGTAGTTTGCGTTGCAAAATATGAGGTACCGTCTATCAAAGGGGTCGAGGGGTCCAATGGGGAGGTAGAAGTAGCGCTATTGTACCAACTAATATTGGTTCCGGTAGCCGAAAGGTCTCCTACCGTAAAATTTACCGGGTTGTTCGGATCAAAGCAAAAGAATTGTTCGGCAGGTCCGGTAGGTTCTCCCGGATCTATGATGGTGACTGTCGTTGGGAGTCGAATACTGATACATAAACCTTCTGTTTGTTGCACCCAATAGGTAACTCCGTCAATAAGAGGCTCGGCGCCCGTTAGCAAAGAGCCTCCGCTTTGCTCTGTATACCATTCGATACTGGTACCGTTGGCATTCAATTGGGCAATGGTATTCGTGTCAGAGGAACATCTAGATACGGCAACATCCACATTGGTCGGCGGTTCTCCCGAGATACTAACGGTAACTCCGGTACGCGGGGTTACACAAGACTCTGCAAGGTCGTCTACAAAATAGGTGACACCATCTTGTAAAACAATGTTATTGGTGAAGGGTGCTCCTCCGGCTGCTGTTGCATACCAGGCAATGCCACCACCTTCGTCGGTAGCCACTAGGTCTAGGATGCGTGGGTTGTCTGCATCACAAAATGCTTGGTTTGGAGCAGCCACGGTCGGACATTGCGCGACCGATTGGTAGGATATGCTGAACAGTGCAAGACAAAATAGCCACTTAAAGTAGTCGCTCTTAATTCTTATGTTAGGCATTGGGTGGTTTTTAGGTTAAACACAGTTAGAGTTAAGGTATTAAAGCGCTAAAAGTATTTTTGTATTATACGGTAGAGAAAAGAATGTTGTGAAATGGGCGAAATTGGGTATGAACTTCAACTTTTGTGATAAAAATCTTTCAAAAATTGTGTATTTCATCGATTATTATGTCGCACTTTACCGATGAGCCTTTTGTTTTTGGGCCGCTACGGATTGATGAAATTAGGCGGATATATGTTCCTTTTTTTAGAACTATAGCTATCTTTAAACCTTAATTAGATTCAATGCAGATTCATTTTATTGCCATTGGCGGAAGCGCTATGCACAATTTGGCTTTGGCCTTACATCATAAAGAATATCGAATTACGGGAAGTGACGATGTCATTTTTGAGCCTTCTGCCGGTCGTTTGCGGTCAAAAGGCCTTCTTCCAGAATCTTTCGGGTGGTTTCCTGAAAAAATACACAAAGACTTAGATGCGATTATCTTAGGGATGCACGCAAAACCAGACAATCCTGAGTTGTTGCGGGCCCAAGAACTGGGAATTGCTATTTATTCCTATCCCGAGTTCCTATACGAACAATCAAAACATAAAACGCGGGTAGTAATTGGCGGTAGTCACGGCAAAACCACCATTACCTTGATGATACTGCATGTACTCAACTATCACGATATTGCCGCAGATTATATGGTGGGGGCGCAGCTCGATGGTTTTGATCGCATGGTACACCTCACCGAGGAGAACGATTTTATCATTTTGGAAGGTGATGAGTTCTTGTCTTCCCTTATTGATAGAAGACCAAAATTTCACTTGTACAAGCCCAATATTGCCTTGCTGAGTGGCATCGCTTGGGACCATGTCAACGTGTTTCCCACCTATGAAAACTACGTATCGCAGTTCCGCATTTTTGTAGATAGCATTGTAAAAGGGGGCAGTATTACCTACAATGAGGAAGACCCGGAAGTACAAAAAGTGGTCGAAGCTTCGGAAAATACCATTCGCAAACTTGCCTATAGAACACCCAGTTACTCCGTAGAAGACGGGCAAACGTTGTTGGATACCGAGGAAGGCCCTATGCCCATCGAGGTTTTTGGAAAGCATAACCTGAACAATTTGGCCGGTGCCAAATGGATCTGCCAGCATATGGGAGTAGATGAGGCTGATTTCTATGAGGGGATAGCTACTTTTACGGGCGCTTCGAAACGCTTGGAAAAATTGGCCGAAAATGGGAAAAGCGTGGTGTACAAAGATTTTGCCTATTCCCCTAGTAAGGTGGCCGCTACTGCGAAAGCGGTTAAAGAACAATATCCTGAGCGAACCGTAATCGCTTGCTTGGAACTACATACCTATAGCAGTTTCAATCCTGAGTTTTTAAAAGAGTACCGAGGCGCTTTGACACATGCAGATCAGGCGATCGTTTTTTATCTACCCGAATCGGTAGCCATTAAAAAACTGGCCCCGGTAAGCCCGGAACAGATTGCAACGGCCTTTGAACACGAAGACTTGCAAATCTACACAGATGCTCAGGCGTTTCGGGAGTTTGTAATGAACAGCGATCTGCACAATTCGGCCTTTTTGCTGATGAGTTCTGGCAATTATGGCGGTTTGGATCTCGAAGCCGTAAAAGCGAAAGTATACGGTTAGTCTGTTGAGATACAGTACGGTTCGGAAGATGTGTCAGGTTCGATAGTCTGGAATGTATTTTGCAATCGCACTGGCATGGTTTGGAAAAAAACAAGCGGTTTCTTTCGTATCGTACGTAACTATTTGGCGCGTAAAATGGCGGTGCTATTGGTTGCTTTTATGTTGGGTATGAGCAATGTAATTTTAGAAGAAGACCGAATGGTCAACGATACCCGTGCCGTGCTCGAACAACAGGAAGAAACCCCCGAAGATGATTTTTCGGACACGGTGTTCTACGATGACGTGCGCTGAGCATTTTCATGGTTTTGAAAAATTCGCTCTATAAACTGGCTTGCATCACGTTTTTGGCTTTCGATAAGCGCTTGTTTTGCTAGGGCTTGGTCTTTTTTCAGTTTGTCTTGGGAAAATTTGAATTTTCCTTCCCAATGCGTTATTTCAATCTCAAAACCCACGATATAATCAACCAAACTATCCATACGCGGGTCGTCCTGTTTTAATTCGTAGTTTGGATTTTCACCTTCCAAAAACGCAGTCATTCGTACCATGGTCCGTTTCACCGTTTCTTTGTCGGTAAGCAAGCGTACCGTTCCCGTAAGGTGGGCGAAAATGTAGTTCCAGGTAGGTAGTTGCCCGGTCGTATATATCGAAGGGGAAATATAACAATCGGGACCATAAAAAACACTGGTAGCAATAGTGTCGTTTTTCAAAGCGGTCGTTTGCGGGTTGTACTTGTCGATATGGGCTACAAGCTTACCATATTTACTACCATCGGTTTCATAAATGATGGGGATATGGGTAATTAGCGGCTGGTTGTGGTGTACCGTTACCATGGTGGCAAAGGGGTAGTTTTTGGCCACGTCTATTACGCTTTCAAAATTTCGTTCTTGGTGGTGTTGCGGTGGGTATTTCATGACGAATATAAAAACAGGTTTAAGGTGGGCGTTAAACACCGAATTGTTGCAGGTGGTGGTCTAGGTGTTTGTATTCTAACTGCCCCCATTGGTCATGGGTAAATTCACCAAAAATGGGATGAGGTTGCCATTCCTTGCGGTCTTTTGCCAAATGCACTTGATCGACCATATCCCTGAGAATTTTTACCTCCGCGGTAAAGTCTTTCTCTTCGGTCGCTTTTGCCACAGGAGAGGTGGGCAAGTGCTTGCGAAGGGGCTTATCGCTGTAGAGCGACTTTTTAAAAAAAAACTGGATCAACGGGTTGCCCTTTTTTGTATATTTTTTGTTCTTAATGGCCACTTTAAGGGGAATCTGACAGTGCCACACCATTTGACCAACGGTCATTTTACCCCATAACGGTTCCGAATTTTTGGTTAGCGTATCGATCCGCGCAAGCAATTCCCGATAAGTAGATTCTTCAAAAATCGTTTTCATTCAAACTATAATTTTGTTGGTTTAAATTTACGATAAAAATTGCTTTCCCATGTTTCAAAACTATTCGCAAATACCTATTTTTAGGGAATGCGAGACAAGGTTAATTCACTTTCAATTAAAAACTGGTCAGAAGATGACAAACCAAGGGAGAAAATGGTGCATAAGGGAAAGTCCGCTTTGTCAGATGCCGAGTTGGTCGCCCTATTGATCGGATCGGGAAGTAAGAATGAGAGTGCGGTTGAACTGGCAAAACGAATACTTGCTTCGGTAGGCAACAATCTTAACGAACTTGGGAAACTTTCTATAAAACAATTAACGCAGTTTAAAGGAATAGGAGAGGCAAAGGCGGTGACCATCGCCGCGGCACTCGAAATGGGACGTCGTAGAAGAGGGGAGGAGGCACTGCGCGTTACTAAAATCAATAGTAGTAATGATGCTTTTGAGCTACTACTCCCTACTTTAGGGGATTTACAGCACGAAGAATTTTGGATTTTGTACCTGAACAATGCCAATAAGGTTTTGCTTAGTACCCAATTGAGTAAGGGTGGTCTTACTGGTACCTTGGTCGATGTTCGTATTGTGATGAAACAGGCTTTGGAACTGGGTGCCGTAGCGCTGATTCTGGCACATAATCACCCTTCGGGATCTCTTAGGCCCAGCAAAGCGGATAAGGAGGTGACCCAAAAATTAAAGAATGCCGCTTCGGCGCTCGATATTAAGATTTTAGATCATCTGATCATTACCCAAAAGGCCTATTTTAGTTTTGCTGATGAGAAGTTGTTGTAGTGAGTAGGGCGTATTTTTGAATTGGCTCGTATGGCTCTTTTAGTTTGGGTAAGTTTAATAACAATCGATATGAATTAATATAAAACGGGAAGCTCAACAAAAAGAGTTTTTGTTATTCTCTTATGGCAAACTATAAATGGTTATTATTCCTAATTTTAGGGAATGGCAAAATTAAAATAAAATTCCCAGAATACTTTGTCTTGTCTTATGATAGTAAGGAGCTTGAATCAAATACATATATTTTTAAAACAACTTTTAAATTTACCAACGACAAAGAATTTATTTTAAACACAAATCCGATAAATTTTTAATACAAATATTAGCTTATAGAGGTCAGTAGTTAGTTACTTATAATCTGTTTTTGATATATTTTGTCTGCACTACGTGCACTGTGCCGTTCATCGGGTGGTTTCCGCTCGATTTCATCGCCTCACTGACCTTGAGCATGAATAGCCGCGCGGTCTTCTCGGGTAAGTCTTCAGATGATTGTGACTTAAATCACAAATAGTAAAGCCTAAAATAATTATCATTGTAGATTAATTCAAACCCAATATTAATGAATCTCGAAAATGAAATATCGCTTCGTCAAACATTGGACAGATTCAATGTACTAAGTGATGTGGAATTTTCAGAATTTCTAAAGGTTTGCGAATACCGTGAATTTTCAAAAAAAGATTATCTGCTCAAATCCGGTAATTATAACCACGGGATTTATTTTATTATTTCGGGGGTCGTTGGACTTTTTGAGCTGATTGATGGGGAAAAAATGTATCAAAATTTCTTTTTAGAAAACGAATTTGCGAATGAACTAAAAAGTCTTTCAACACAAACTCCATCAACAAAAAATCTTATTGCACTTACCACTATAAATTCGTTTTATTTGAACCGAAAAAAGTTACTCGAACTTTATGATAAGTCCGCTTCATTTGAAAGGTTGGGAAGAAAACTTCTGGAACATATTTTAAATGGCCAAAATGAAATATCCTACGTCCTTCAATCTCTAAAACCAGAAAAACGATATGAATATTTGGAAATCGAAAGGCCAGAACTTCTAAAATCAATTCCCCTTACCTATTTGGCATCTTATTTAGGTTTGGCACGAGAAACATTGAGTCGGATTAGAGCCAGAAAATAACCCTTTTCATTTTGTGATTTTCGTCACATATAAGTAGTTCTTCAAGATATATTTTTACTTCAAAAATTAAAACATTATGAAAAATTTATCTGTACTGCTATTGACAATTATTACTCTTGGGTCATTTAGCTGTAAATCTCAAACATCAAATAACTCAGATATTATGGAAAAAGAAATTAAAGAAGTCATTGAAATCTTTGTCAAAGCGGGAGAACAAAGAAATATAGAAATGTATAATGATGTACTACACCAAGACTTCAGGGTTATAGCAAATAGGTACCCAACTCCTGATAAATTATCGATAATTGATTCCGCAAGTTATAAAGCGTTGATTGCTAAAAAAGTTATTGGAGGCGCAAAATATGAAGTAGTTTATAAAAGTATTGATATAGCGAAGCATTCTGCAACCGTAAGAGCCGAATTAAAAACGGAAAAAGGAGGGCAATTAGTTACATTTTTGTTAGTGCAAAACGCAGAAGACAAGTGGCAAATAATTACTGATATGGTAACACAAACCAAATAATTACTGGAAAAAGGATGTAGATAATACCTTGTAAACGCAATGCTTTTGTAGTGCTTCGAGCCGAGGGAATTTTGAGTTTGTGAAGTCGGCGACACAAATTTTATTATTAAAAAACACCCCGCTTTTAGCTATATTTATACGGCTGGCGAACCATTTCTACGCCTGGTGAATCTGCCAAGGCCCCTTGTATTAGGGCTACCCTGGCAATGCCACATTAACATCATAAAAAGCATCAATCATGAAACGATCTTTTATCCTTACATTGTCATTTTTTTTACTGCTTACCTTCTACCTTCAGGGGCAAACCCAGCAAGACTCTTTGGAAATTAAACAAGCCGCCTTAGACTATATAGAATCGCAACATCAAGGGAAGCCCGAGCAATTTGAACGTGCTGCCCACCCAAGAATGGTAAAGCGAACTTTTTGGACCCATAAAAAAACGGGGAAGGAGTATTTGAGGGAAACCTTTACCGATGCCATGATTTTATTGGCCGAAACCTATAACCAAAACGGCGATAAGTTTCCCGAAAACCCCAAAATGGAAGTTGTAATATTAGATGTGTATGACAAAACAGCCTCGGTTAAACTCATAGCCGATGATTGGATCGATTATATGCACATCGTAAGACTCAATGACAAATGGCAGATTGTAAACGTACTTTGGCAGTTTAATGATTCTGACGACCATTAAAGTTCTAATTGCGAGGTATTTGGGAAATTAAAACGGTAGAATAATTTGCAATAATTGGGAAACTGGTGATTTTTGCAAAAACTGCGTATGCAAGCACATTTTTTCATCCTCGCAAAGATGTTTAAATAAGAAGGGTTGTATTCATAGTTGTACTCCGTTATCTTTATAGTCGTAAACTCAGATAATTTAGAAAGTACCGCTCACCTATGCTACTCATCTATACCCATAAGATAACGCCGCGATTTAGCTTTGTAATGAAGCAATTGTTTACGCGTATTTTGGGTGTTGAAATTGGTTTTACCACAACGGTCGAAGATTTTATTAAGCATACAGGACCAAAAATCACCTATACCAAACAGCCACTACAAAACGAGTTTTTTATACGAAGCAACGATTTTTTGTTCGAGCAGGGAATCAATGATATTCAAATCAGTATGGGTAGTTGGGATGGGGTGCCCTGCTTTTTTAACACGGGGGAGCGGAGCAATATACCTTTTGATATTTTCTCGGCAAGTTTTTATTTGCTGAGCCGGTATGAGGAATACCTGCCCCATGTAAAAGACATACACGGACGGTTTCCGCCAAAGGAGAGTCTTGCATACAAACATGATTTCTTACGGAGTCCGGTGGTAGACCTTTGGGCCTTTAAATTATTGGATGCACTGCTACTGAAGTTCCCCGACATGGTGTACGCCAAGCGTACGTATAACTATACCTCTGCCATAGATGTGACAACATCGCACTGTTTTGCGTATCGCGGTTTTGTGCGGGGAACTGCCGGTTTTTTGTTAGACCTGTTTACCTTAAAGCTATGGCGCGTTTCAAAACGAATGGGAGTATTGTTGGACCCGAAACGGGATCCATACGATAATTTTTCAGAGCTCATTGACTTTCATAAAAAGAATAAGGTGAATAGTATGTTCTTTTTTCAATTTGCCGACTATTCTACCTATGACAAGAACGTTTCCCCAAATAGCAATCACTTTAAATTTTTAATCAAGTCGATAGCCGATTACAGCGCTGTGTCGCTAGCGGCTTCCTATGGTTCTTTTAGTGATATTGAATTGTTGCGCAAGGAAAAGAAAAGGCTTTCATCTGTGGTTAACAGGTCGGTAAATTTTTCAAGGATGCGCTACAATCGCGTAGACGTACCGGAAACCTATCGCAATTTGGTAGATGCCGAGTTTACCGATGATTATACCATGGGATATACCCACGAAATAGGGTTTAGGGCAGGTACCTGTACCGCTTTTCATTTCTATGACATCAACCTGGAAATTCAACAGCCCATTCGCGTTCATCCGTTTGCAATTCATGATTATGCATTGGTAAATGGCACGGGCGAAGCTGCTATTTTAGAGGAGGTGGGTATGCTATATGGGAAAGTGAAACAAGTAAACGGTACGTTTATTACCATATTTTCAAACGAACTTTTGGGAGGCTCACAAAAGGTAAATTGGTTGAAGCTGTACCAAAAAATGATAGAAAAGTATAATGTATAAGAAACTCGTTACCGACGTTTTTTTTGATTTGGACCATACCTTATGGGATTTTGAAAAGAACTCAGAATTAACCTTTGAAAAGATATTGGCAGCACATAATATCGGTGTCACCTTAAATGACTTTCTGCAGGTGTATGTACCTGCCAATTTTGTCTTTTGGAAATTGTATAGGGAGGAAAAAATAACCAAAGAAGAATTGCGGTACCAACGCCTAAGAACAGTTTTTGACAAGCTGGGCCACCCCATAGACGATGCCACGATCAATCTTCTGGCAGACGAGTACATTCACCATTTATCTTCCCAAAACCATCTTTTTCCGAATACCATCGAAATACTTGAATACCTGAAACCGAGATATAAGCTTCATATCATAACGAACGGATTTCAGGAGATTCAGGATAAGAAATTGCAGAACTCCAATATTGATACCTATTTTGACCAGGTAATCAATTCGGAAATGGCCGGGGTCAAAAAACCGAACCCTCGCATTTTTGAACTTGCTTTGAACAAGGCAGGAGTCACTTCCAAAAAGGCGATGATGATCGGTGATAGTCTTGAAGCCGATATACAGGGAGCTTTGAATGTTGGCTTCCATGCCTTGCATTTCAACTCCGATAACGGACCAGACCACGATCTATGTGCTATGATTCATGATTTGAATGAAATAAAAACCTATTTATAGAGTTATTATAGCAACAACCAGATGTTGTTAAATATAGCTTGTTTGAAAGGTTTTAAATGAATCGACTTAGAAAAATAGTTACGTCCTTCCTATTAATGCTATTGGTGTTTTCGTCCTGTACAGAAAAACAAGACTTTGATCAAAGGTACAGCGTAGAGATACGTCCTACAGTAGAAGCCAGTATTTTGTATGTGGAAGCTCCGGAACGAATTGTAAACCTGGTTACGGGAGCTAGCTTTTTTACACAAGATTTTAATTTCGATGGTTTCAGTTCAACTATATTTTCGGATCGTGTAATTGAGGGGACCATTACCTATATAGTTGAAAATACCACAAGTAAAGAGTTGGAAATTACAGTAGAGTTCTTGGATGAGGGAAATAATGTTTTGGATACCGAGGTTTTTTCTATTCAGCCAGCACCTACCGAAATAGTGCAAAGAGAAATTGCTTACGGAGATAATGGCCGTTCGATAGACATCATTAAAAACAGTTCTGGTATCCGGGTTAGTGCTCTCAATTTGGGAGATAATACCAGTACATCTAGTCTTCCCGACCCAAAGATAACGCTTAAATCGAGCGGTAAATTCAGAGTTCGTTTACGATGAAAAAAGCCTTCTTACTTATCATAATCCTATACGGGTTTGGGATTCGCATGTTTAGTCAAAACAAACAATTGTTATATGACTTTAGCGAGATTCCTCAATCACTTATTGTAAATCCGGGAGTAGAGGCCGATTTTAATTGGTATGCAGGCGTTCCCTTATTATCGGGCATTTCCTTGCAAGTCGGTTCAAGTGGTGTTTCTGCGAACGATATTTTTGCTGACGACGGACTAGATATCAATGATAAAATTCGAGATCGTGCAGTTTTTGGGATGAATCCTAGAGATGAACTTAGTGGTACCTATCAAATAGAACTCTTGAATATTGGTTTTCGGGGCGCTGACCCAGATTTGTTTTATTCAATGGGAATTTACCACGAAGGGGATGCGATAGGCTATTGGTTTCAAGATTATGCAATTCTGGCATTCGAAGGGAATGCGGACCGCCTAAACCAGGAGTTCGACCTCGGCCATCTTAAGGCTAGGGGAGAGGCCATGAACGTTTTTCATTTTGGGGTTAATAAGAGAGTAAATAACAGAACTACTGCTGGTGCTCGGGTAAAACTATATTCGAGTATTTTTGATTTTAATTCGACACGTAATAAAGGCGTTTTTGTAACGACCGAAGGACAAAATAATATATTCGCTAGTACCTTGGAGGCCGATATGCGATTGCGTACTTCCGGTTTTAACGAATTAAAAGAAGCAGAGGAGGATGGGTCAATTGCCGGGACCTTTATAAAAAGAGGGTTTTTTGGAGGTAACCTAGGTTTGGGCGTAGATCTTGGTTTTACATATCATTTAAACGAGCAAACCATTGTAACAGCTAGCCTATTAGACTTAGGGTTTATATATCATACCAACGATGTGAAAAGTTATACCCTAGCAGGTGGTGCTACTATCGAAGGGGTCGAGGTGATACTTCCGGATGCTTTAACAGATCCAAATAGGGATTTTTGGCAAGATTTGGTTGATGAGGTAGAGGAATTTGTTCCTTTTGAGGACGATACCAAGCGTTATATTAGTTTTAGACCCACTAAATTAAATGCATCTGTACGATACAATTTCGGTGAAGAACTTCCTTCTAGGGTTGACTGTGATTGTAGTACTGTGGTAAGAGGCGGCAATTTACGAAAGAAATATGTTAATGGTGCGGGGGCTCAGTTGTATATGATAAATAGACCGCGAGGGCCGCAAGTTGCACTCTCTGCCTTTTATCTTCGCCGATTGGGAAATGTGGCCGCGATTAAGGCAACCTATACCGTTGACAAATTTTCAGCTACCAATGTAGGGTTGGGCTTAAATCTACAGGCGGGTCCTGTAAATCTGTATGTCATGGCCGATAATCTGCTGGCCTACCGCAATATCGCCGCTACCAGATATGCTTCTTTTCAGTTAGGATTAAATATCATATCTTGGGGCAGGAAATAGCTATGTTCTGTGTGTTTGCAGTTGATTGAATCTTGTTTGGCACGTTTTTTTCATAGCATATTCTATAAACTAAAACAGCCCCTATAATGCGCATTTTTCTATCCATATTTTTGATAACAAGTTTCACCAGTGTTCTACAGGCACAGTTGAACGATTACAAATACATTATCGTTCCGAAGAGATTTGACGGTTTTAAGCAAGAGAACCAACACTTGACCAGTACCTTGATAAAGCATCTGTTTACCCAAAAAGGATATCTGGCGGTATATGATGACCAATTTCCAGACGATTTGAACAGCAATCGTTGTTTAGGATTAAATGTGAAACTTGACGATACTTCCTCGATGTTTACCACAAAATCTACCTTGGTCTTATTCGACTGCAAGGGAAAAGAGATATTTATTACCCAAGAAGGAAAAAGCAAGAAAAAAGAATATAAAGATGCGTACCATGAGTCTATTTCAGAGGCATTTGAATCTTTCGCTACCTTAGATTATAACTACGACGCCAAAGAGGATTCCAGAGAAAACGTTCAAGAACCGATTACGGTAAGTTTTAAAAATGATGTAAAGGATTTAAAGGAGGAGGCCACTAGTGGGAAACCTACCTTGGATAAGCATCAGGACCCAATGGTAACGCAAGAGGCCACTATCGAAAAACAATCGTATAAGAATTTGGGGCCAGTAGATTCAAAGTACGAAAAAGCGGCGCCAAAAAAAGAAGACGTGACCAAACAAATTGCCACACCAGAGGTGCAAAGTTATGAAACCAAGGCCCCTATGGCTTCCGATGTGGTCAAATCTGATAATGCCGGGGGAATGGGTATAAAAACCTTATATGCGCAAGAGATACAAAATGGATTTCAGTTGGTAGATAGCACGCCGAAAATTGTTTTAAAGATCTTTCGTACATCGGTACCCAAGGTGTTTACCGCCAAGGGCGAAAAAGGAGCTGGCGTTGTATACCAAAAAGATGAAAAATGGTACTATGAATTCTATAAGGGTGAAGATCTTACCGTACAAG
The DNA here is from genome assembly GCA_938010765.1 of uncultured Flavobacteriaceae bacterium. Lineage (GTDB taxonomy): Bacteria > Bacteroidota > Bacteroidia > Flavobacteriales > Flavobacteriaceae > Pelagihabitans. The sequence continues at coordinate 29,225 of CALLVX010000099.1, forward strand.
AATTGAACATTAAGTTTTAGAGTTCGTATTTATCCTTCCAGCGGTTTTTTAAAAATTCTCTAATCGCTTTTTCTCGTTGATTGCTGCTTGGTTCGTAGAAAGCGGTTCCTGAAATTTCTTCCGGTAAAAACTCAACTGGTACAAAATTGTTTTGGTAGTCATGTGCATATTTATATTCCTCTCCGTACCCAAGGTCTTTCATCAATTTAGTCGGAGCGTTTCGCAGGGGTAATGGTACAGAAAGATCTCCGGTTTCCTTTACCTTCTGTTGCGCTTTTTTGACAGCTACATAACTAGCATTGCTTTTGGCCGAGGTGGCCAAATAAATCGCGCATTGACTCAAAATAATTCGCGCTTCAGGGTAACCGATTGTAGTGACTGCTTGAAAGGTAGTATTTGCCAGAACCAAGGCCGTAGGGTTTGCCAGACCAATATCTTCAGAGGCAGAAATTAGCATCCTCCGTGCAATGAATTTTACATCCTCGCCACCCTCGATCATTCTTGCAAGCCAGTATACGGCGCCATTGGGGTCGCTACCTCTAATAGATTTTATAAAAGCCGAAATTATATCGTAGTGCTGTTCGCCCGTTTTATCGTACAGTACTGTATTTTTTTGAATCTTTCCCTTTACAAGGGTGTCTGTAATGGTAACGCTATCGGTCTCTTCTGAATTAACGACCAATTCAAATATATTCAAAAGCTTTCTCCCATCACCTCCCGACAGGCGTAGCAATGCCTCCGTTTCTTTAAGCTTAATTTTTTTGGACTTTAATAGAACATCTTCTTTCATTGCCCGCGCCAACAGGGCTTCCAAATCCTCTTTTCCAAACGGATTGAGTATATATATTTGACAACGGGACAATAGGGCGGGGATAACTTCGAAACTAGGATTTTCGGTAGTAGCACCTATCAAGGTGACCCAGCCCTTTTCGACGGCAGCAAGCAAAGAGTCTTGCTGCGATTTACTAAAACGATGGATCTCATCAATAAATAGAATCGGATTTTTCGTAGTAAATAGCCCTCCACTTTGTTTGGCCTTGTCAATAACCTCTCGAATATCCTTTACACCACTACTAATGGCACTTAAGGTATAGAAAGGTCTATTACTTTCAGTGGCAATGATATTGGCCAGGGTGGTCTTTCCTGTGCCAGGAGGTCCCCATAGAATAAGCGAAGGAATAATGCCCTTCTTTATTTGGTTGGTCAACGAGCCATCTTTACCGATCAAGTGGCGTTGGCTTACATAATCATCAAGGGTTTTGGGACGTATTCTTTCAGCTAAGGGCTCATTCATATGGTAAAAATATAAAAATGGGTCTAAAATAATCTGACTGATTGCGATCATGAACAATTTTTATGATTTTATATTCGTTTTTATAGGGTGACAATATTTCAGTCAAACCTGCTATGGCCGGTTTATTGCAAGCTTTTGTAGTATGTCCGAAAATCAATATTTTAAGTTTTCCAATGCGGTAATCATTGCCCCCTTATTTTCGGTACTGGCGATTTGGACCGTTTTTTGGCTTGAGCTTAGGGCAAAAACCAACTTCAATGATTTTGGTATTTACCCGAAAACGCTTTCGGGCGTTAAGGGGATTCTTTTCAGTCCGTTTATCCATGGGTCTGTTGAGCATTTATACAACAACACCATTCCTCTTGCTATTTTAATGGCCGCCCTATTTTATTTCTACCGTAATCATGCACTTAAAGTACTATTGTTAGGAGTGGTGGTTTCCGGAGCTATTACATGGGCCATTGGCAGGCCTTCTTACCATATTGGTGCCAGTGGGGTAATTTATCTTTTGGCGAGCTTTGTCTTCTTTAAGGGTATTTTTACCAAATACTATCGGCTGATTGCACTTTCGTTAGTGGTTGTATTTATTTATGGTAGCATGCTCTGGTACATTTTCCCGGTAAAGGATGGCGTTTCTTGGGAAGGCCACCTTGGTGGTTTTCTGACAGGTTTAATGCTTGCCTTTTTTATTAAATCTAAAATGCCCGTAGCCAAAAAGTACGATTGGGAAAAAGAAGATTATGAAGAGGAAGACGATGAGTTCTTAAAACACTTTGACGAAAACGGAAATTTCATCGATTCCATGCCAGAAGAAGATATAGCAGATGCTAGCGCTGTTAAAATCACATATCACTTTAAAGAAACACCAAAAAACAAAGAGCCGGAGGCCTAGTGTTTTTAAGGGCATCGAATGGGATGGTGAAAAACGGATTATTGTCGACGTTGTCGAACGGCCTCGTACAAAAATACGGCACAAGCAACCGAAACGTTCAAAGACTGTATTTGCCCCAACAAAGGCAGTTTGGCGACATGATCAACCACTTTTAAAGTAGAAGGAGAAATACCCCTGTCTTCAGATCCCATAACAATAGCACAAGCTCCGGAAAAAGAAACGTCGTAGATGGTATTCTCGGTTTTCTCGGTAGCGGCAACAACAGAAATTCCACTTGCCTGCAAGTAAAAAACAGCATCTTTAATATGGTCTACTTTGGCAATAGGGACCATAAAAGCAGCGCCAGCGGAGGTTTTTATAGTATCTGCAGTAACCGGGGCAGCACCTTTTTTTTGTATGATAATACCATCTACTCCCGAACATTCGGCAGTTCGAATAATGGCTCCAAAATTACGTACATCCGAAAGTTGATCTAAAAGCAGAAACAGCGGATTTTTCTTCTCTTCTAAGACAGTTTCGACCAACTGCTCTAATTCGTGAAAAGTAATAGGAGATATCTGCGCTACGGCGCCTTGATGGTTGTTTTTAGTAAGCCTGTTGAGCTTTTCAATAGGCACGTATGAAACGTTTATACCATTTTTTCTGATCAAACCCTCTAGTTCTTTGTAGAGGTCTCCCTTAAGGCCTCGTTGTATAAAAACCTTATCAATGGGTTCCTTTGCGTTGATAGCCTCAATAATTGCCCGAATACCGTATATCTGCGTCGTTTTGCTCATTGGTCAAATGTAAACTTTTAAACGATGGTTTCAATGTGCTGGATTAAAAAAGCTACGGATTCCAAATTTTATTTTCACTATACACTCGAAGTACTACCCACAAAAAAACCACCTCTTTCGGAGGTGGCTTTAATAATGTCAAAATTAGAAGTTCTATAAGGTATTCAAGAACTGGAAGGCTCTGATCAAATCAGCTTCCTCCTTGATATTCATATTGTTCTCTTTCAAATGCATTTTAAGCTTGTCTTTTGCTTCACCATCTAACAATTTCACGAGTTTTCCGTTTTTTAATGGAATCTCATCCATTCTGTTCACTCCTTTTTTCTGGAAGTAATACTCGGTGAATTGAGAAAATCTTGCAGGAACCGCTTTTGTAAAAGAGCTTGTTGCCGCTTTCCCTTCGGTAAATTTCACATGAGTTCTTTTGTAAAGATCATAGGTTTTTCCTTCAGCAAGAGAAATTAAATAACCATTCAACGTTTTTTTCTTAGAAGTAACGAAGGTTTTAAAGCTCATTTTCTTGCCATCGATAAGAACGCTGATTTCTTTATCCCTTGCAAGACTTTTAACGCCTTCTTCATCAAGATTGGTTTTTTTAATTTCTACCTCTTCGTTCAAAGCATTGTAACGATAATAGATAGATCCTAAATTTTCTTCCTTGTAAAACATGGTCGTGGGAAGGAAAATATTAGACAAATATGGAGAGCCTTGAAAATCGGCATAGTCATCTTTAAGCTTATTATTTCTTTCGCTTGTAGGACCTAAAAGCGTATTTATTTGGGCACTGATGCCACCTTCGCTTGATCCCCCTGTAGATAGGTTAGAAGCAACTTGGCCAGAATATTGGCCAAAAGAAAAGCTGCCTACGGCAACAAACAATGTTGCATACATTAATTTTTTCATAGTACATTTTTTATTAATGTAGTAAAAATATAAAATTTAAGGACACCACATCTTAATTTAAGGTTAATTTGGTACTATTTTATATGCATTTAATCGATCGTTATTAGTGGTAGACAGTAGTACACGCCCTTTGGATGTCTGGATCAACTCTAAATCCTTTACATTTCCTGAGAGATAAAGTCCCGTTTTGGTGTAAGGAAGTGAAGTATAACCATCCTTTTTATTCGATAATAATACAAGGCCCGAAATGGCATCAAGTCTGGGTGTTTCCACCTCGGTCTCATAAATATTTCCTGCTAAAATACAATCTTCAAAACCATCATTGTCAATGTCAACAAATATGGTTTTTAAAAGAGGAAACTGTTGCGCGTATTTAGGTAGTTTTTTGCTTTCAAAAACACCATCACCAAGATTGATAAGTAGAATAGACTCAAATTGGGTAACCTCGTTTCGGTAAGATTCAATAAGTTTTTCACCATAAATGTCGGTCAAAGTAGCGTTAGCGAATTCGCTATACGATCCAAACTTTTCCTTAATGAACGGCATTTGCTGAGAAGAACATTCTTTGCCTCTAACAGGAACATATTCGCCATTGTATTTTTTACTTAAAACAATGTCATTAACACCATCTCCATCAAAGTCGTTCGAGAAAATCTTAAATGGGTTTTCGCTACTTGCGGTAAATTTTAAGTTTAGCCCGGCATTCCCAACAATGTAATCTTTTAGACCATCATTGTTTATATCGGTTTCGGAAATAGAAAACCACCACCCTTTTTCGTTCAAAGGTGTTTCGGTAGCGGTTATCCTTGAAAATGAGCCTTGGTTATTTTTAAAAGCTCCGATCGCCGTCCATTCGCCAACCGCCATAAAATCCATCCAGCCATCATTATCGAAATCCGTTGCTATGAGGTCGTTAATGATTCCGAAATTCTCAAGTCCAGGGGCTTTACTAGCTGTAACGTCGCGAAGCTTGCCGCCCAAATTCTCATACAAGGTTGAAGATGCCGAATTTGGATAGTTTTTAGGTACTATTCGGTTTCCTATCAGAAGGTCGTTATCCCCATCTTTGTCAAAGTCTATTAAAGTGACGGATTTGCCACTTTTTGGAAAGGAGGCAAGAGTTTCACTTTCGAAACGGGAATAGGCCCCGCTACCGTTATTCACATAAATACGATCAGTATAATACGAGGAATGTTCTTCGAATTCATTTCCCCCGCTTACGACGAACAAATCCATGTCCTTATCGTTGTCAAAGTCAAAAAATACGGCTTCCATATCTTCAAAACGCCGATCTGTATCGAATACGGGGTTTGCCGTCAATCTAAAGCCCGTTTCGGTTTGAAGATATAATTGTGCTGACTGTCCCGATGCTCCGCCCAAAAATATGTCCTCTTTGCCATCGGCGTTTACATCGCCTTTTGCGATAAAGGGCCCCAGGCTAGATTGTTTGTAAGGAAGCAATATTTCAGTGTCAAAATCATCGAAATAATTCTCTTTGTGAGTATAGTCGATTCCTAGGGTACCACTTTTTATTTTCTCAAACAAAGTGCTTTCGGCAGCTACATCGACCTTTACAGGATTTAAAGCATCTTTTTGCTCAAAGGTGATGGTGGTATTTGCAGCTACCTGGTACTTTTCTTCTACTTTTCCATTGGGCCAGTAAACTGCAATAGTATCTAAAATGTTGGTTTTGCCCAGACCGAAATGCAGCGTGTTTTCTTGGGCCGACATATAGCCTCTTACCCTTTTCAACTCTTGCATTTGGGATTTCCCGTTATAGGATATCCTTACTTTTGCGAAACTTTCCGAATTGGCGCCAATGGCTTTTATATTTAAAAAATTTCCAAGATCCTGGTCTGTAGTCAGGTTTTGATACAAAAATGCGTTCTCATCGATATTATTTATGACCAGATCCAGATCACCATCATTATCTAGATCCGCTTGGGCAGCGCCATTACTGAAGGAAAAATCATCCAACCCCCAAGCCTTTGCTTTTGCATTGAATACTAGTTGTGCATCATTGCGGAACAGAATATTGGGTAATTTTTCGGAAGGCATCGCGGCGTACAACTGTTTTTTGACCTCTAGTGGTATCTTATTACCGTATCTTTTTTTAGCTTCAAACACTTTGCCTTGTAAATCATTGTCGAGCGCATATCTGCGATACCCATTGGTGATAAAGATATCTGTATCTTCATCGTTATCGTAGTCCGATAATAGCACAGACCAGCTCCAATCTGTATTTGCAGTCTTTGTTAATTGGGAAACATTGTTAAACTTGCTGTTGCCAAGGTTCAAATGAAGTGAATTGAACATGTATTGATAATGAAAATCTGCTTTGTTAACTAGGTAATCGAACCTTCCAGTGCTCATAGAAGCCATAAGGGTTTTGGCCCGTACATGATCACTTGATGACATGTCTAGTACAAATATATCTTGAAGACCATCGCTATTGATGTCTGCGATATCCATTCCCATTCCAAAAAAGGAGGTGTGTTGGGTGAATTCTTTTATATTATCGGTAAAAGTACCATCGCCATTATTGGTAAATAAAGCATCTGGAATAAAATAGTCGCTCGCCATATAGATATCGAGCCAACCATCGTTATTAATATCACTAACACAGAGCCCAAGGCCAAAAAATGGCCGTTGCAATCCTGATTTCTCCGTAATATCAATAAAAGAGCCGTTGTTGTTTTGATATAGGTGGGAACTGTTGAAATAAAGTTTTTCACGATCATTGCCGATCATTCGATACAGGCTGATGGGGTCCAGTCCATATAATTCATTTTCGTTCATTACCAGACAATCAAGATCCCCGTCTTTATCAAAGTCAAAAAAGACCGATTGTGTACTGATCCCAAGATCGGCCAAGCCGTATTCATCAGCTTTTTCATCGAATGTAAGGTCACCATTATTGATAAAGAGTAGGTTTTTTCGGTTAAATCGAGTATTAGGCCCACCTTGCGATACGTAAATGTCCTTATAGCCGTCATTGTTGATGTCTACAAAGGTGATTCCGTTAGCCCAATTTTTACCATCGTTAATGTTTGCTTTTTCAGAAATATCTTCGAATTTCAGGTTCCCCTGATTTAAAAATAATTTGTTGTCTACCTGATTCCCACAGAAAAAAATATCAACTAAACCATCATTGTTTAGGTCTTCGACGCCCACGCCCGCGCCATTATAGAAATAATCAAAACTGAAAAGGTTATCAAGCGTCTCAAGATTTTCGGTGATTGTATTCTCAAATTCAAGATTACTTTGAGAAGCGAGAATTCTTTTGAAAACCGGCGCAGCGGCATTGGAAACGGGTTCTTTTTTTTGAGGCGTTGGCATCTCACCACTTGGTTTGTCTTCATTACAGCCAATTGTAAGAGCAAGTAGTAGAAAAACCCAAAGTTTATGTGATGAAACCATTCGTTGTGTTTATTGAGGATATTTTTGGTGTTACAAAGTTAGCCAAAAGAGCCATTTTTGCCAATAAGAATAACAGATCGTCTTGCAATAAAAAAACCATCCCACTGGTATGGGATGGTTCTAAATACTTATAACAGCAACTCTTTTATTGTTTTGTAAAACTGTAAGTGGTTTGAGCTGGTGAGGCGCAATCAGATTGTGCATCATCGGTAAACGTAACCTCAAACACGCTATCATCTGCAGGGTCATAAGAAGATCTAACGACCGGGTCTGTAAACCAGTCTCCACCACTAGAACAGGCACAACCACTACTTTGATTAGGTACAACCACTTCTCCGCATACCAAATCAATTGTAAAAGGCCTTAAGGTTGCACAATACAAAGGATAGTTTGCGGTCTGAAAAACGCGCTGCGTTGATGTTTCGCCGACTTCCAAGGTTACTACTGTGCCATCTGATAGGGTAGGACCGTCTACTTCGGCTGTTGTTTGCGTTATCAGGTAGTCCCCGGCAAACTGTGTTGCCTCGACCGGGCAAGTTACCGTTGGTGTGTAAAGAAAGGGAGAACTAAAAAAAGAACCTGTAAGCGTACCTGAATTCTGCGCAAAGGAAAATCTTCTTCCATCTTTAAGAACAAGTTCAAAACGAATTGTAAATTGATCGCCACCATCTAAATCATCTTCTGAAAGGCTTAGCGTGCTCAAAAGATCCGGAGCGCTAATGGAATACATGGTGCGCGGAAAACCGAACTCACCTACACTGAAAGAAGCGACATCAAGAGTTGTTACCAAAATTTCCTCTTTATCCAAATCGGTCGCACCGGTTTCAACGGTGTTGTCTCTAAAGCCTACATATACTTCTACGCTATTGACCAAAGCGCCATTTTCTTCATCTTGTACTTCTAATTCAACCGCGAACTGGGCATCGGGTGTTCCCAGTGGTATCTCATTTGAAATAACATTTACAGTTCTTAAAATGGCCCCTCTTGTAACGTTTACAGTAACATCATCAACAACCGCATCCCCTTCATCGCATGAATTAAAAAGCAGTGGGGTGAGAATGGCAACGCAAAGGGCAAATATGGTAGTTTTCATTTTCATACTTAAATGTTTTTTAAAGGTACTATAAATTTATCGAATAGCTATAAAAACAAGAATCCATTTTCGACAGGTCGAAAATGGATTCTTTATTAAAAAAATGTGATATGCAGTATCACATATTATTGTTTAACTAGTGTGGCCAATACATTGGCGCCAGCGCCACAATCTCCATCTTCATCTTCGAAGAACCAGAAAGTAATGATACTATCATCTACTGCAAAAATGTCATAGGTACCGTTTGCTTGACCATCTCTAGGAGGGCCAAAGGTAATACCGGCAGAACACAGAAGACCACTAGCCTGACCTGTAGGAATGATTACTTCACCACAAACGAGATCCATTGTAAATGAACGAGCTCCGTTTCCAATTCCGAAATCAGCAAGATAAACAGCTTCAAAGACTCTTTGAGAACTTGTTTCTCCAACAGTCAGCTCCACTTCAACACCACCTTCTGTCCACACAGCACCTCCACCGGCTGGGCTATTGGTAGCATCATCGTTATCCAATAAATAGGTACCTACGAATTTATCGGCAGGAACCTCACAGATAACAGTGGGTGTGTATAAGAACGGAGAGCTAAAGAAAGATCCGGTCAATGTACCAGAGTTCTGGGCAAAAGAGAATCTTCTACCATCTTTCATTACCAATTCAAATCGAATACTAAATTGATCACCTCCATCTAAGTCTGCATCATTCAAACTGAATGTCGATAACAATTCAGGAAGGGTAATCTCGTATCCTGTTCTTGGAAAACCAAACTCACCAATTGAGAAAGTACCTACATCCAAAGTGGACACCAAAACTTCTTCTTTGTCCAAATCGGTAGCTCCCATTGCAACGGTGTTGTCACGGAAACCTAAGTATACTTCAATGCTTTGTGATAAAGCACCATTTTCAGCATCTTGAACCTCCAATTCCACAGAGAAATTGGCATCCGACTTTCCGATAGGCAGTTCATTTGAGATAAGGTTGACTGTTCTCAAAATCGCTCCCCGTGTAACGTTGTCCGTTACATCATCTACTACGGCATCTCCATCGTCACATGCAGTGAACATTAGCGAAGTGAGTGCCAAAACAGTAAAAATTCTATATCTAATTTTCATCATTTTTTTTTTAAAATTAATTCGCTGGCGGGAAAGCCGGACTTGCAGG
>CALLVX010000100.1 GCA_938010765.1 uncultured Flavobacteriaceae bacterium
CGATATTTGGCGGGAGGACTATAACAACTTTAGACCGCACAGCTCGTTGGGGGACATGTCCCCCAACGAGTACATTGAAATGAATGAAAATAGCCCGGATTCTCTAGTTATGACCGGTACCTAAATATGGGAGGAGGTCACTTTAATGAAGTTTTAGAAAACTAAACAGTTCTAATTTGGGGAAGCTTACAGTACGTGCTTGCCTCTGTTTCTATAACTAATCGAATAAATGTATAGATTAAAGTACCTTCCTAGTTCTAAGGATTTGTTTTTTTATGCTTTGAAAAAAGATGCTCTTAAAGCGCTGCCAGATAATTACAGAGCTAGGGCAAGTAAAGTCCTATATTTTAAAACGCTGTTTCTGTTGAGCTTTTTTTTGGTAAATACTTTACTGTTGTATGCCACTCCAAAAAGCAATTTGCTATATCTAGTATTCGCGTTCTTGTTAGGAGTAAGTTGTTTACCACTTATTTTGAACATTGGCCACGAGGCTGTGCATGGTAATTTTTCGACGAGCAAGAACTTGAACAAAATGGCCAAAGGGGTGTTTTACCTTTTGGGTACAAGTGCTTACTTCTGGGAAATAAGACATATCGCTTCACATCACGCATTTGCGAATGTCAAAAATGTAGATTTAGATATAGAACAAACAACCATCATTCGTTTGTCTGAACATCAAGAATACGAATCGCGCCACAAGTACCAACATATATACATGCCTTTCGCCTTTTGTTTGTATACACTCCTATGGTTTTTTTATAGGGATTTTAAGGATTTGGGTAAAAAAACATTCGGCTCCAAAAACGTGAAACAACATCCTAAAAATGAAGTTGTGAAGCTAATGATGGCAAAAATTTGGCATCTACTGTTGTTACTGGTTGTCCCCCTTGCATTCAACCAAAAAGCTTGGTTGGTGATAGCGGGGTTTTTTGTATTTCATTTGGGAGCGAGTGTCGTAACTACTTTTGCACTTATAAGCACGCATGTCGGCGAGGAACAAGAGGTCATAGAGGCCACGGAAAACCAGCTGCCCTATTCTTGGGCAGAACATCAACTAAGAACCACTGCCGATTTTAGTGTGGACAATACCTTTCTATTTCATTTTTTTGGAGGGTTTAACCATCATGTGGCGCATCATTTGTTTCCGGGGATACCACATATGTATTACCCCCTAATAACGCCACTGATTGAAGAAAAAGCCGGGTATTATGGCATGCCCTATCACAGGTATCCTACTTTTTTCGACAGTGCGAAATCAAATTTCAAAAGATTAAAAGAGCTTTCAAATGATATTTAAAGAAGCGCAGATGAAACGAGCTACCAAAAAAGATCGAACAAATGTCGTGCGGGTGCTTCAGAACGCATTTCTAGACAACCCGACCATGCAGTTGTTAACGGGAAAAACGAATCACAAAAGACGTATCGGCCACGTACTGCGATATGCCTTCGATTTTGCATTCAGAAGAAAGGGTGTTTTTGTTTCTAGTACCAATCAAGGTGCTGTTATCTGCTACGTTTACAACGAACGTAAAATTGATTTGGTCGATGTGTTCAACAACCTCAAATTGGTTGTGACGGCTATCCCGCTAAGAAGGTTGCATGCCATTTACGGGCATTGCAGTACAATAGCCAAAACACGGCCTCGGAATAAACGTTTTCTATATATCTGGTTCCTAGGGGTAGACCCTTCCGAGCGCCCAAGGGTATCTCCCATGGAATTTAAGAAGGGATTGTTCGCCTTGGCACAAAAATTGAAGTTAGACATCTATGCGGAAACCACACGAAGAGATTTAAAGGTGGGTTACGAGCGAATGGGTTTTGAAGTATATCAAGAATGGTACAATCAAAGGGGTGATCTTCGGGTGTGGTTTTTAAAGCGCCCTTATGGGCTTTAAAGCGTAGGTAGATGCATTTCTGACGGATTTCTTTTTGAAGGGTCTTTAGGGTATTGGTGTATTGTAACTTTTTGATAAATAACATTTTATGAATTCGTTGAAGGCGAGTGGAATGTATGCGTAGGTGTTGGTTTAATAAGAACTACATCGAAGAATTACTTCATGTGAACAAATAAATATGGTTTTCTATCGTTTATATTTGAAATTAGTAAACAGTACCAGACCAAATAAATAACTTAACCAGTTTAAATTTAAAAATATGGCGGAAAAACTTGTAGTAATCTCCGATATGTGGGGTGTCAAAAAAGGCCTCTGGATTACCTCCTACCTAGGATACCTCCAACAGTACTACGATATTGTTTTTTACGATGCGCAGCAATTGGCAAACCTTGATTTAACGATCAAAAGTGAAGAAAATTTACACAATGCCTTCGTTGAAGGCGGTATAGATACCGCTGTCGCACATTTAATGAAAAAAGAAACGGCGGCTAGTCATTACTTGGCATTTAGCACGGGAGGGACAATTGCTTGGAAGGCGGCCTTGAAAGGCTTGCCAATGAAATCGCTCTATACCGTCTCGGCAACAAGGGTTCGCTTAGAAAATTTGAAACCCGATTGCAAGACAACCTTGGTATATGGCGAGAACGATCGCTTTAGACCTGAACAGGCCTGGTCAGAGAAGCTAGACCTGGAAATGGAAGTAGTGCCTAACTTTGGTCATGAATGTTATACCGATGAAAAGATCATTGGTAAGGTGTGCAAAGACCTTCTTATAGCGGCAACGACGGAAAAAAAAGAAACAAAAAAAGCAGTGTAGATAGCTGATCTTATAAAGTGAAAACGGCCCGTTCAAGCTAAAAATTGAACGGGCCGTTTTTTATGTTTTTTATAAGTGTAAAACCGTCTAGGACACAGCTTTCAGTTTTTTAATTGTTTCATATGATATTTTTTCTTCTGCATAGGGTTTCGTAACCTTGAATTCGGTCTCCCCGCTACTGGGCATTTCGAACATGGCATCGGTGAATATTGCCTCGCATAAGGATCGAAGCCCTCGAGCTCCTAACTTATATTCAATAGCTTTTTCCACAATGTAGTCAAGCGCCTGCTCCGTTATCTTAAAGCTTATTCCATCCATATCGAACAATTTTTCATATTGTTTGATGATGGCATTCTTTGGCTCTGTAAGAATTGCTCGCAACGTTTTACTGTCTAGCGGATTCATATGAGTCAATACTGGTAATCTACCGATTATTTCCGGAATCAATCCGAACTCTTTTAAATCTCTTGGAATAATGTACTGTAGAATATTGGTCTCATCAAGATTTTCGTCTGCTTTTGAAGCGCTATATCCAACGGCTTGCATATTAAGCCTTTTGGTAATAGCTCGTTCAATACCATCGAAGGCACCGCCAGCAATAAAAAGAATATTCTCGGTATTTACTTCAATGAACTTTTGGTCAGGATGTTTTCGCCCCCCTTTGGGAGGAACATTTACCACGGTACCTTCCAACAGTTTCAATAATCCCTGCTGCACACCCTCACCAGAAACATCCCGTGTTATTGATGGGTTGTCTCCTTTACGGGCAATTTTGTCTATTTCATCTATAAAAACAATACCGCGCTCTGCTTTTTCCAAGTTATAATCGGCCGCTTGGAGTAACCTTGTCAAAATACTCTCAACATCCTCCCCAACATAGCCGGCTTCAGTAAGTACCGTTGCATCTACAATGGCCAAGGGTACGTTGAGCATCCTCGCAATCGTTTTGGCCATTAAGGTCTTTCCTGTTCCGGTTTGACCGACCATTACGATATTACTCTTTTGAATTTCTATTTCATCATCCTTGGAAGTGGGCTGTAATAAGCGTTTGTAGTGGTTGTAAACAGCTACCGACATTACCTTTTTCGTGCGTTCTTGACCAATAATAAATGTATCGAGAAACTGCTTTATTTCGAGTGGTTTCTTTAATACCAACTCTGCAGAAAGATCATTTGTCTTCGTCTGTTTCGACTCTTCTGCTACAATACCGTGGGCCTGTTCAATACATCGATCACAAATGTGCGCATCAAGACCTGCAATCAATAGATTGGTCTCAGGCTTTTTTCTTCCACAGAACGAGCACTCTAAATTTTCTTTTGCCATATCATTCTACTCCTAAACTATAAAACTAACGAAAGAATATCGGTTTTGGTTTACACTTTCGGGCGCTGTCCCGATTTATTTGCTCATTTCGTCGAATATGTTACCGTTCCCTTACCAAAATCTCATCTATCATGCCATATTCTTTGGCAACATCTGCTTTCATCCAATAATCCCGATCACTATCTTCGGTGACTTTTTTAACCGTTTGGCCAGAATGGCTGGCAATGATTTCATAAAGTTCATCTTTAAGTTTCAGGATTTCCCTAGCGGTAATTTCGATATCACTTGCCTGCCCCTGTGCCCCGCCCATAGGTTGGTGGATCATTACTCTCGAATGGGTAAGCCCGCTTCGTTTGCCTTTTTCTCCTGCGCACAAAAGTACTGCACCCATTGAAGCTGCCATGCCGGTACATATAGTAGCAACATCTGGTTTAATGAACTGCATGGTATCATAAATTCCCAAACCAGCGTACACACTACCTCCCGGAGAATTTATGTAAATCTGTATATCCTTTGTAGCATCGGTGCTTTCTAAAAATAATAGTTGGGCTTGCACGATATTCGCTACTTGATCGTTGATGCCAGTTCCCAAGAAAATAATACGGTCCATCATCAATCTTGAAAATACATCGAAAACCGCAATGTTCATTTGCCGTTCCTCTATGATATTTGGCGTCATATTGGTCGGGTACATACTGCTAATAATTTTATCGTAATAGTTGCTGCTGACCCCCTGATCTTTAATGGCGTAATTCTTGAATTCTTTTCCGTAGTCCATGATTTTCTTTCTTCGATATTTTAGATAAAAAAGGTGCCGAAAAGTTACTTTTCGGCACCGTAAAGATACTTATTATTTTTTTGAATCTTTAGCCATAAACCTCTTTCACAAAGTTGTCATACGTAACTTCTTTGATTTTTAGGTTGGCCTTTTCTTTGTATAGTTGTAATAATTTTTGGCTCATTAATTGCTCTGACAAGCGTTTCACCTCGTCTTGGTTGCCCAAAACCCTTCCGGCAATATTGTCTAGTTCCTCTTCTGCCGGATCTAATTGACCAAATTGGGCCATTTGAGATTTAATGAAACCTTTGGCGAACTCTTTTAACTCATCAAATTGAATCTGAATATCGTTCTCTTTGATAATTTTGCCTTCGATGAGTTGGTATCGAAGTCCTTTTTCGGATTTCTCATACTCCGCTGTTGCCTGCTCTGGCGTTAAAGGCTCTTCCCCGGTCATTTGAATCCATCGGGTCAAAAACTCGGAAGGAAGCTCGAATTTGGTATTCTCAATAAAGTACTCGGTTACATCGTTCAATAGTTTTTGCTCTGACTGTTGTTCAAATTGCTTCTCGGAATCTGCTTTGATACGTTCTTTAAGCTCTTTTTCCGTCTTCACTGTATCTGGGCCGAATAACTTATCAAAGAGCTCTTGGTTTAATTCGGCAGGCTCTCGCTCGTTGATTTCCTCAATTGTGAACGCCACTTCAATTTTAAGACCTTTCGCTTTTTCGGCATCGATTCCCAATGCACTAGCGAGCAGATAATTTTCCTTGAGAAGCCCTTTTGTGTTAAGGGTGACCGTATCGCCTACTTTTGTGCCTGTTAGACTTGTTAACGCTTTTTTAGCAGCTACTTTATCCAGCTCTAAAGTTGTTTTGTTATCGATACCCTCAACTTCATTCTTAAAAGTGCCCGTAAGTTCATCGGTCTTACCGGCTTCGGTTTTCTGTACAAGTTTACCGTATTGCTTTAGAATACGATCTACTTGCTCATTTACCATTTTCTTATCGGCTACGATTTTATAATGGGTAATCGGTTTCTTTGTTTTTAATGACACTTCAAAGTTTGGTGCCAAACCTAACTCGAACTCAAAATCGAATTCTTCGGTATCCCAATCAAAATTATCTTGCTGTTTTGGTAATGGGTTGCCTAGCACATCTAACTTTTCCTCAGTAAGATATTTGTTAAGGTTGTCTTGCAAAAGTTTGTTGACTTCATCAACTAAAACCGCCTTTCCGTATTGTTTTTTAATCAACCCTATCGGTACTTGTCCTTTTCTGAAACCCGGAATATTGGCTTGTTTTCGATAATCTTTTAAAATCGAATCTACTTTCTCTTGGTAATCGTCTTTAGTGATGGCTACCTTTACCACTGCGTTCAGATCGTCAATTTGCTCTTTGGTAATGTTCATACTATTCTGTCGCTTATGAATTTTTTAATGGGATGCAAAAATAGCACATTTTAAATGCCCTGACAAGTTTTTCAAATACAGTCTGTTAAACTGTTTTATTACTTTTTACCTTCCTTTAAGAGCGAATAGAGAATGGATTGTAAAAGCGATAGTAAAAGACTAAAGATAAGTGCCCAAAGGATACCGTTTACCTGAAAACCATCAATAAAATAATCTGCCAGTAAAATAATCGCTGCATTTATTACTAAAAGGAACAGACCTAATGTTAGGATGGTTACAGGAAGCGTAAGGATAACCAAAATGGGTTTTACGATCAGGTTCAATAAACTCAAAGCTACTGCTACGATGATTGCAGTAAGATAACTGTCTACACTAACATTGGGCAATACTTTAGATAATACTACCACGGCGACGGCACTAAGGAGCATTCTTAGGACAAATTTCATTGCTATTTTGATTTTAGTTCATAAAAAAAAGGTACCGGATTCCCGGTACCTTTAAATGTATGCAATATTTTTTTGCTATTTAATGTAGAGTCCGGTGTAGTCCAAAGGATTAACATCGGGAAGATTTGCCCCGTATTTAGCTTCGATCGCTTTCAAGAATTCATTGGCCAAAAGTGCATATCCTCTTGGGGCCGGATGTACACCATCAAGAGAGAAACCACCTCCGGTGCCATAGGTAGAGGTAACAATACTACCATCTGCCTGCTGAACGCCAGTGGTTTTTACCACTTCTAAAAATGCGTTCACATCTACAAATGCCAAGTCGTATTGCGTAGCTAAGGCCGCTATAGTGGTATTGAAATTGTCATTCGCAGCTTTAACCGCTGCCTGTTCCGTGGGAGTCAATACCCATTGGTCTTCTAGCGGATAGGTGACGCCATTTACGGCTAGTTGCCCCGCATTGGCCGCGGGCAATCCTAAACCTTGTAAGGTAGCGAATGCTGTTTCGTTTAAGGTAGCGATTACCGTCTGGGATGGCAATACAATTAAATCATCTGCTGTAGCTTGGCGGGCTTGGCCATAGAGAAATCCGGAAACTGCCGCAGTGCCGGCATCGGCACCGTTGGCAAGCAATACCTGGGTAATCTGGGCCGATAAATCAGGAAGTGATTCATCTTTAATAACCAAAGCGCTGGCAGCCGTCTCGGAAAATACGATAGATCGTTCCGGTACACCTAGAAACGCAAATACACCGTTCAGTTGTGCAAAACTGGTGTTTAAGGTAGGTATCTGAGGTCCAAATGCAGGATTGCTAGGGTCTAAAGGAGCAAAAGGTACTGTTGTGAAATAAGGAATCGCCGTTACATCAGGTAAATTAGCGACCACACCTTTGGCGCCACCCGATGTAAGACCAGCTAATAGGCCGTTGTATACATTGGCAAAAACATTGGGGTCTGTAAGGTCATTACTACCATATGTAGTTGGGTCTAAATTCCCGCTTTGATCAACACCCGAACCACCAGATGTTGCAAATGACAGAATATCATTATTTCCGATCCAAAGAGAAAAGAAGGTAGGGCTTTGCGAAATAGCATCTTCAATTACGCTAGCAGTAGGGGAAGAGGCAAAACGCACATAGTACGGGTTTGCTGCTCCTATCGCCAATCCTTGGATGTTACCATACCCATTTGCCGCTAAATGAAAACTCTTGGCGCCTGGTACTCCTACATTATTGAAAGGGCCTGCGAGTACATTGCCAACCTCGGTAGTACCGCTACCTTGCACTGCAACCGGTGCGGGAGAACCGGAGGCGAATGTTAGTATCAAACGGTTTCCAAAGCCTGTTAATGGGCTGCCATTTAGGGTAAGGCCACCTAAATTATCTGCCATGAGCGGGGAGGTAAAGGCCCCACCACCTGCTTCTGCAAAACTATTGGCCATCATGTTAGGGTAAGAGGCATTTTGTCCTTCAATGAATAAGGCAGCATCGGAATAACCGGCTGTCAAGGAGTTTCCAACGGAAACATATTTTGAGAAGTCAGCTGAACCGGCCGTAAAATTTTCTGGTTCAGGGGTCACAGGTCCTGGGGTAGTCGCGGGGGTATCATCGTCACTACAGGATACAAATAAAAGTCCTGTAAAAGCCAACAACGCTATGAATTTTTTCATCTTTAATGTGTTGAGTTAATTTAGTTAGAATGCATCAAAGTCAAATTTAGGTAAAATTATGGTTCTCGCAATGTTAAGCCTAAAAAAATTATGCATGCATAATAAATATAGCCTATTTTTCAGGAATTTATAAAAGCGATCGACTTGGCGAAGAACTGTTTTGGGTTCTCTGCATGCAACCAATGACCCGAATTATCAATGGTTTCCAGAGTGGCTGCAGGAAAATGTCGTTGTATGGTAGGGGAGTCTGTCTCCTTAATATATTCCGACCGATCCCCACGAAGAAAAAGGGTAGGGCCCTTGTAAGAGGCTGTAGCATCTATGTTCTCGCCTACTTCACCCATTTTATCTGCCAATATAGGAAGGTTGATCCGAAGCCCAAAGCGCTCTCTACCTGTTCGATATAGGTTTTTAAGCAAGAACTGGCGAATGCCTATTTCATTAATATGTTTGGCAAGTTGATCGTCTGCTTCCTTTCGAGAAGTAATGGTATCAAAGTTCAAGGCAAGCAACCCATCTATAATGGCTTGGTGATGCGCAGGGTAGAATTTGGGAGCAATATCTGCCACGAGTAATTTTTGAACCCTGTCGGGATAGGCGCAAGCGAACTGCATAGCCGTCTTTCCACCCATTGAATGGCCTAGTAAAACTGCTGCCTTCAATTTGTGATGGTTCATATAGGCTTCAAGATCTTGCGCTAATAAGTCGTAGTCGAACTCTGTCGAATGAAAGCTTCGGCCGTGGTTTCGCTGGTCTACCAAATGTACTTGAAAACCCTTGGAAGCATAGTGGTTACCAAGGGTTTTCCAATTGTCCGACATTCCCAAAAAACCATGCAATATGATAAGTGCCGGGCCTTTACCTAGTATAATCGAATGAAGTATGTTCACGACTTTAACTTGTTTAAATACATGTTTACTACATTTTCCAGACCCAAGTACAAGGACTCGGAAATCAGGGCATGCCCAATAGAAACCTCGAGCAGGTTGGGCACCTGCTCTTTGAAAAAAGCGATATTATCTAGACTCAGGTCATGACCGGCATTGACACCTATTCCTAGGCTACTCGCAATGGTGGCAGTCTCTATGAATGGCTCAATACCGCTTTTGTCTCCTTTTCCGAATGCTTCTGCAAAGCTTTCTGTGTACAACTCAATACGGTCAGTTCCTGTTTTGGCGGCACTCTCCAAGAGTTTAGGATTGGGGTCTAAGAATATTGAAGTGCGTATTCCACAGCGTTTAAAGGTATCGATGACTTCTGTAAGAAAACCTAAGTTCTTTTTTGTATCCCAACCGGCATTGGAGGTTATTGCATCTATCGAATCGGGTACGAGTGTGACTTGGGTGGGCCGCACTTCCAAAACCAAATCGATGAATTTTTTGATAGGGTTTCCTTCAATATTATATTCTGTTGTAACACTGTTCTTAAGGTCTCTGGCATCTTGGTAGCGAATATGGCGTTCGTCGGGTCTCGGGTGAACCGTAATACCTTCGGCTCCGAATGTTTCAATATCATTTGCTACGGCAAGCAAGTTGGGTACATTGCCTCCTCTTGAATTTCTCAGAGTGGCTATCTTGTTGACGTTTACACTTAGTTTGGTCATCCGCTTTTTAGGTGTAAAAATACAAATTAGGCATGCCTTTTGATATATTTAATTAGTATTTTGCGTTAATAAAGAAGTTATGCAGATTCAAACCCATATTATTTCGAATATCCCTTTCTTTCAAGTAGGGGAGTCATTGGAGAAAGTAATTCGCTTTTTCAATGCGAATACGTTTTCTCATGTGGCCGTTGTCGAAGGGGGGCAATTTGTAGGTGTTTTGAGTGAAAACGATCTTGAAAACTTTGAAGCCGACAAGAAGATTGAAGACTATAGATATAATTTGGAGGCTGTATTTGTGCGCCATGATACTTCTTGGTTGGATGTTTTGGAGGCGTTTGCCAGAAATGAAGCTAATTTACTGCCGGTAATCAATGAAAATGGAGGGGTGTTGGGTTATTATGACCTTACGGATATTGTCGGGGTTTTTATAGACACTCCCTTTTTTACCGAACCAGGTGGTATTTTGGTAGTGGCCAAAGGGATCAAAGATTATTCCTTCAGTGAAATTGCCCAAATCGTAGAAAGCAACAATGCCAGGCTTATTGGCGGCTTTATTACCGATATTCGCAACGATGTCGTACAAGTGACGATTAAAGTAGGAGATTCTAATTTAAACGAAATAATCCAAAGCTTTAGAAGGTATAACTACAATATACTTTTTGGGAATAATGATGACCAGTTTTTAGAGGACTTGAAACAACGGTCAGATTATCTAGATAAATACTTAAACGTTTAACCTTATGAAGGTCGCTATTTATGGTCTTGCCTACCAGGGTCATGCTGCTGAATACGTAGCTGAGCTATTGGATGAGCTGCAAAAAGTAGGCGCGGCCGTTAGCATTGAGGAGACTTTTGCTTCTATGGTACTCTCTGGGGAAGGTAATTCATACAATACCTTCTCAATTTCACATGGTCTCGACAATACCTTCGATTTGTTTGTAAGTTTCGGGGGCGATGGAACCATTTTACGGGCTACCACCTTCGTTCGCGATCTTGGAATTCCCATAGTAGGTGTAAATACTGGTCGTCTGGGATTCTTGTCTACTTTTAAGAAAGAGGAAGTTCGTAGAGTGGTGAAAGAGTTTGTTTCCGGAGCTTATCGTACGGTAGAACGAAGTCTGGTAGAAGTGGTGGCCGATTTTCCCATTCCTGAATTCGAAGACTTGAATTTTGCCCTGAATGAAATTACTGTGAGCCGAAAAGATACCACGTCTATGATTACGGTAGAGACCTATCTCAATGATGAATATCTAACTTCTTACTGGGCCGATGGTCTTATAATATCAACTCCTACTGGTTCTACGGGATACTCGCTAAGTTGTGGAGGCCCTGTTATCGTGCCCACGGCAAAATCATTGGTGTTGACCCCGATTGCTCCACACAATTTAAATGCTCGCCCCTTGGTGATTTCAGATGATACCAACATACGGTTGAAGGTGTCTGGTCGTGAGGAAAACCATTTGGTCTCTTTAGATTCGCGAATAGCATCCCTTGAAAATGGAAAAGAAATTACAATTCGTAAAGCGCCCTTTACCGTAAAAATGATCGAGTATACTTCAGAAAGCTTCCTAAAGACACTTCGTAATAAACTCTTGTGGGGAGAAGACCGCCGCAATTGAATCTTTCTAAAAACAATAAATAAAGGTAAACGCTGTTTATCTTGGTAGAGCGTTTTACAAATACGTTCAAACGAAGAATATGGAATTCTTATTTTAGCAAATTTTTTGAACGAATGAAGGCATACCTATATATTATAGTACTTGTGTTTTTTGCCATTAATGCAGGTGCGCAAACCTATGAGATAGGCTTATTTGCTGGCGGGGCCAATAATATTGGTGATGTTGGGCGTACAAATTATATTCTACCTTCCGATATAGCCGTAGGAGGTATTTTTAAATGGAATAAGAGCAAACGCTATGCATGGCGAACAAGTGTGATTTATGGTAAATTTACCGCCGATGATACAAAATCGGATATTGCTGCACGCGAACAAAGGGGGTATGTTGCCAAAAATTCTGTTTTAGAAGCTTCGGCCGGCCTTGAGTTTCATTTTGTAGATTATAATCTTCATAAATTAGGACCTGCATTTACTCCTTATATATACACTGGTTTAACCTATTTCAGGTATGACTATAACTATTTTGATCTTGGTGAGTTCCAAAATACGAACCAAAAAGATGGTTCTCTGGCTATCCCAATGGTGCTTGGGGCCAAGTATCGTCTAAATCAGTTTTTGGTTTTGGGTGCCGAAATAGGGGCGCGTTACACTTTTACCGACAATCTTGATGGGAGCAATCCCGAAAAATCCAACATTGCAAAACAGTTTGATAATATCATCTTCGGAAATATTAACAGCGATGATTGGTACGTTTTCTCAGGATTTACCTTAACTTACACCTTCGGCAGAAAGCCATGTATGGATTGTTTCGAGTAACTATTGTATGAACACTATTGAAGACCTGGTCCCCAATAAACTTCCGGGACATATTGCAATTATAATGGATGGCAACGGCCGATGGGCAAAACGGCAGGGAAAACTGCGTGTATTTGGCCATGAAAATGGTGTGAAGACCGTACGTAATACCGTAGAACAATGTGTTAAGATAGGGATTAAGTACCTCACATTATATACCTTTTCTACTGAAAATTGGAAACGACCCAAGATAGAAGTCGATACATTAATGCGACTTTTGGTCTCTTCACTTAAAAAAGAACTGACTACTTTTCAGAAAAACAATGTACGCTTAAATACTATAGGGGATATATCTTTATTGCCCAAACGTGCCTTTAAGGAGCTTTCTGAAGTAATGGAAAAAACCCAAGATAATTCAGGAATGACCCTAACCTTGGCCCTAAGCTACGGGGCTAGAGAAGAAATTAAAAGCGCTGTGCGGGCCATAGCATCCAAAGTTAAAAATAATATAATTTCTCCTGAAAGTATTGATGAAACCATTATTAATACTCATCTTTACACGCATGATTTGCCAGATGTAGATTTGCTAATCCGTACCAGTGGGGAACATCGGGTCAGCAATTTTTTACTTTGGCAGATAGCTTATGCGGAATTCTATTTTATTGATGTATTTTGGCCCGATTTTAGCGAGCATCATTTGGTAGGTGCAATAAAAAATTACCAGAACAGAGAAAGAAGATTTGGAAAAACTAGCGAACAACTCATCTAACGGTACGACAAGACGCGTATTGAAAAAAATCACATTCAGCCTTTTACTATTTCTAACCACTTTTTTTACCATTGCGCAGGGAGTTTCCTATCAAGATGGTAAAAAATACATACTTGGTGGCTTGGAAGTATCTGGCCTACAAAGTTATAACGAGCAAACGGTAAAGACTTATACCGGGCTGCGTGTTGGGCAACCAATCACGCTTCCAGGAGAAGAGATAAGTGCCGTTATCAACAAATTGTGGGGGCTGGAGTTATTTACTGAAATAGACTTTTTTATTACCAATGTCGAAGGCGATCAGGTATTTCTAGAGCTGCACATCATTGAGCGACCAACACTTTCAAATGTTACGATTTACGGGGTAAAGAAACGTAAGGTAGACGGTATCATAGATGATACAGACTTGAAAAAAGGTAAAAAGATAACCGAAAGCCTCATTGCAAATACCAAAAATTTCTTAGAAAACAAGTATAAGAAACAAGGGTATCTGAACGCAAAGGCCACTATAGTTACTGCGAAAGATACCGCTGGCACCAATACCCAAAGTATGGTGGTGAATATCAAAAAAGGGGATAAGGTAAAGATTCGAAAATTTATTTTTGAGGGCACAGAACAAATCAAAGAGTCCAAACTAAGGGCCGCAATGAAAAAGACCAAGGAGAAACGGTTTTATCGCTTCTGGAAGAAATCAAAGTTCATTCAAGATGAGTATGAAAACGATATGGATCTTCTTATCGATAAATACGCAGAGAACGGTTTTAGAGATGCTCGAATCATAAACGATTCTATTATCAAGGTCGATGATAATAATATTGATGTAAAGTTCACCATAGAAGAAGGTAATAAGTATTATTTTGGCGATATCGATTTTGTTGGGAATACCGTATATCCCGATCGTGCATTGCAAAGGGCATTAGGGATTAAGAAAGGGGATGTATATAATGGGGTAGAATTACGTGAACGTATACAGGATGAATCAAAACCGGAGTCTGACGATATTATTAGTCTGTACCAGAACTATGGTTATTTATTTTCAAGTATTAATCCGGTAGAGGTTTCTGCCGAAAATGATACGATTAACTTCGAGATTCGAATTATCG
Source organism: uncultured Flavobacteriaceae bacterium (assembly GCA_938010765.1). GTDB lineage: Bacteria > Bacteroidota > Bacteroidia > Flavobacteriales > Flavobacteriaceae > Pelagihabitans. The sequence continues at coordinate 14,224 of CALLVX010000100.1, forward strand.
AGGGCAAGGAGACATTTTTAGATCATGTAACGGTACAAGGTAATGATCGTACCAATGATCATGTTATTTATCGTGAATTGCGAACCCGACCTGGTCAAAAGTATAGCCGGGCAGATATTATTAGAACAATTAGGGAATTACAGCAGCTTGGTTTTTTCGATGCTGAACAGATCAAACCGGATATTATTAACCCAGACCCGAATGCGGGAACTGTTGATGTGAACTATAATCTTGTTGAAGCGGGTTCTAGCCAGATAGAATTACAAGGTGGTTACGGCGGAGGTGGGTTCATTGGAACCCTGGGGCTTTCGTTCAATAACTTCTCGATACAGAACTTATTTAAAAAAGAAGCATACAAGCCTGTTCCTATGGGAGATGGGCAAACCTTTGCACTCCGACTACAGGCGAGTAGAACGTTTCGGGTATACAGTCTTAACTTTGCCGAACCATGGTTGGGAGGCAAGAAACCCGTGCGTTTTAATTTAAGCCTTTCTAGAACCCAGCAATTCGGGATTGAAAGAGATGATAGGGGACGTATACAGCCAGATAAAGATCGTCAATTCTCTATTACCGGTATTACGGCAGGATTGGCAAAGCGTGTGCAATGGCCCGATGATTTCTTTACCGTCTCACATTCTTTGGGGTATCAATTATATGATTTTAGGAACTATAACATTGGGTTATTCAGTTTTGGAAACGGAAAAGCGAATTCGTTTGCCTATACTTTGGGAATTTCTAGAAATGCAATTCAAGGAGGTCGTATATTCCCTAGGGGAGGATCTAATTTTGAAATTACGGCAAAGTTTACACCGCCCTATTCGCTGTTCAGTAATAAAGATTTCAAATCTATTTCGGAGAAAAGCGATAGCTTGCTAGAAGAACTGAGTGCACTGCCGCTTAATGATTTAGCGCGTGCCGACCTAAATGCAGAAAGGGAAGTTCTCGAAGAAGAACGTTTTAAGTGGTTGGAGTATTATAAAATTAAATTCAAAGGCGATTGGTATACCACCTTGGCAGGACGCGATGATAAGTCATTAGTGCTTCGAACAAATGCCGAATTAGGATTTTTAGGTAGCTATAACACCGATATAGGAAATGTGCCTTTTGAGCGCTTTTTTGTTGGGGGTACCGGCTTGGGTAACTTTACTTTAGATGGTAGGGATGTGGTTCAGCTTCGTGGTTATGACGAACAAACGGTAACACCCATTGATCCCCTTACGGGCCGTGCGGAAGGAGCAGTCGTTTACAATAAATTTTCATTAGAATTACGATACCCGTTAACTTTAAAACCCTCTGCCTCTATTTATGCTCTTGCTTTTTTAGAGGGAGGGAATTCTTTCAACAATTTTCAGGAGTTTAATCCGTTTGAAATAAGACGATCGGCCGGAGTGGGGCTACGAATATTCATGCCGGCGTTTGGACTTCTAGGGATAGATTTTGGATACGGGTTCGATGCGGACTACCAAAATCCCGGCGGAGGTGCGAACGGTTTAGAAACACACTTCATTATTGGCCAACAGTTTTAATTATAATTGAAATTGTATGTCGCGCCTTATGCTAACTTATTCATTTTAAAATATTTAGTATTTTTGGCACGATATTTTCTATGGTATTAAATAAGAATTCAAATGAATCAAAAAGCAAGCGTTCTTTTAGTATTGACCTGTATGTTTCTAACCGCTTCTAGTATTGCGCAACGCGGTGTAAGAATTGGTTATGTAGATATGGAATATATCCTCGAAAATGTGGAGGAATATCGAGATGCGACTTCTCAATTAGAGACAAAAGTACAGAAATGGAAGGTTGAAATCGAGCAAAAACAGAGTGTGGTCGAACAAATGAAGAAAGATTTAATGGCAGAAAAGGTGTTGCTGACCGATGAGTTGATTGCAGAACGGGAAGAGGAGATTCAAATTCTTGAAAAGGAAATGTTCGAATATCAGCAAGATCGTTTCGGGCCGCAAGGGGATCTTGTGCTTCAAAAGCGTCAATTGATTCAACCTATCCAGGATCAGGTATTCAACGAAGTGCAAAAAATAGGCGTTAATAAAAAATATGATTTTATTTTTGATAAATCAGCGGATGTCGTAATGTTGTACTCCCAAAAAAGACATGATATTAGTGATTTGATTTTGAGAGGTATAGCACGAACAAGAAAAGTAAGTGCCCCAAAGAAAAAGAAATCAAGAAAGCTAGATGATTTTGAAGGAGAAGAAACAGATGCTCCGCCGAGTGAAGCGATATTAGATCGGCAAGAAAAAGCTAAGAAAGCTCAGGAGGCAAGGTCTAAATCGGCAGATGAAAGGCGCGCAGAGCAGCTTAAATTACGAGAGGAACGTAAAAAAGCATATGAAGAGCGAAGAAAGAAGTTATTAGAAGAGCGAGAAGCTCGGAAAAAGGCAAAGGAAGAGCAAAAAAAACCAGCAACTGAAAAAGATACCATTAATTAAATTGGTTAACCATAATTAACACTCAAATATTTAACTACAAATTATCATGAAACATTTAAAGAAAATAGCGGTAGCCTTAGTATTGTTCGTTGCCGCGACCGGTTTTGTAAACGCTCAGAGCAAAGTTGCACATATTGATGTAACCCAGCTTTTATCTTCCATGCCAGCAATGAAAACTGCAGAGGCAGAGCTTAAAAAACTTTCTGAAACGTATAATGCCGATATCGAAGCTGTGATGACCGAGTTCCAAAACAAGGCAACACAGTATCAAAACGAAGCCGTGTCAAAATCGAAAGAGGAAAACGAGAAAAGAGCGGTAGAATTGCAAGGCATTCAAAAAAATATCGGGGAGGCACAGCAGTCGGCTCAAAGAGAATTGCAGAAAAAACAAGCGGAGCTTTTTGAACCAATCTCGAACGAGGCCAAAGCGGCTATCGAGAAAGTAGCAGCGGCGCAAGGATTCGATTATGTTATCGATGCTCAAGCAGGCGGTGGCCTAATCGTTGCAAAAGGTAAAGATTTATTGGCCGATGTGAAAAAGGAATTGGGCATCTAAAACTGCTACTATAGAATATGAAAAAATCCACCAGTTCGGTGGATTTTTTTGCTCTAAAATATCTCAAAAATAAGACCTCCTTTTTAAATAGTCGTTCCTTATCAATTAATGATTTGAGGTTTATCTAAAAGTAGAAATAGTTTATGAACAAGCTGCCGAATTGATTTTTCGAATTCTTCCTTTAGCTTTTTCATCATTTTCTTGAGGTTCCATCCTGTAGCGGCCAA
>CALLVX010000101.1 GCA_938010765.1 uncultured Flavobacteriaceae bacterium
GTATTTTATGATGCTTTGGACTGTTTCCACTTATAGGTTGATCAGAAAAAAATGTATATTTGAGTCAGGTAAAAATCCTCCTTAATGGTCGCTAAATTACGTCTTGTTTTTTCATTTTCCATATTATTTTTCTCCTTTTACGGATTCACTCAGCAGAATCATTGGAGGAAAAATACTTCAAAAGATAGGGTTTCGCTTCGGGTCATGGAGCAACTAGCCGTTCAGGATGGGAAGCAATTTACTATAGATGAAGCTGCTTTCGGAAAAACCCTGAAAACGATTTCTGTGGCAAAAGAACGCTCACAAGTGGTTTATTTTCCGGATTCGAATGGTGAATTTATGGCTTTTAGAGTCTCGGAAACTCCGGTTTTGGCACCTGCTTTGGCAGCCAAATATCCAACAATCAAATCGTATTCGGGGCAAGGCATCTCGGATAAAAATCAAGAATTACGATTTAGCCTTTCACATAATGGAATTCAGAGTATGATAACCGATTCGCAGGAAGGCAAACGGGTATTTATGCAAAAGACCAACACGAACAATTACGTGGTCTATTCAAGAGAATCCCTTACAAAAAGAGATCAGGATTTTGTTTGTGAAACCAAGGCTACTTTAGAAGATAAGGTTCAATCTTCCGCTCTAAAACCTGTAGATGGGCAAATACTGCGCACGTATCGCTTTGCTGTTTCTGCTTCGGGAGAGTATACCGAGTATCATGGAGGGGCTGTAGCGGATGCCTTGGCTGCGATAAATGCTACAGTAACCCGTCTGAACGCTGTTTTCGAAACCGACTTGGCAGTACGTTTTGAAGTAATAGCGGATACCGATAAGGTAATTTATACGGATAGCGATACCGACCCCTACCAGGGGAATTTAAATGCTGAAACCCAAAATACCCTAACGGCGGAGATTGGGGAAGCCAATTATGATATAGGGCATTTGTTTCACCTGGGACCCGATGGAGGAAACGCGGGATTTATTGGTAGAATATGTGTTGATGGTTCAAAGGGAAGTGCTTACTCTGTTGCTCAGATGCCAGAAGGCGATTTTTTCGACCTTGATTTCGTAGCGCATGAAGTAGGGCACCAACTTGGCGCCAATCACACATGGTCTTTCGAATCGGAAGGAAGCCAAGTACAGGCAGAGCCTGCAAGTGGTACTACGATTATGGGCTATGCCGGTATTACCGGGAACAATAATGTGGCGTTGCATAGCGATGATTACTTTCATTATTATAGTATACTTCAAATAATCACTAATTTAGAAGCTAAGAGCTGTGGGTCAGAAACGGTACTGACGAATAGTCCGCCCGTAATCGATGCAGTGCCCGATTATATTATTCCCAGGTCAACGGCTTTTGTGCTTACCGGCAATGCAACGGACCCCGACGCTGCAGACGTGTTGACTTATACTTGGGAACAAATAGATGATGGGGTTGTAACTCAAGGTACTTTTGGCCCTACTAATGCTAGTGGTGCTAATTTTAGATCTAGAAAACCGAAAACGGATCCTAGTCGGTATTTCCCGCAATTACCTAGTGTAGTAGCAGGCCAGCTCACGCAAACAACACCTGGTGTGAATGAAGCTTGGGAAACCGTTTCGGAAATTGAACGTAGTATGAATTTTGCGCTAACCGTTCGTGATAACTCATCGGGCGGAGGGCAGGTTACCTCTGAATTTACGAAGGTGGAGACCGTAAATGCCGCAGGCCCTTTTGTGGTTACCTCCCAAAATTCCGGTGGCAGTGTTGTTGCTGGGGAAGTGGAGGAAATAACGTGGGATGTCGCCAATACCGATATGGCACCTGTTAATGCGGAGACGGTAGCAATTTTTCTTTCAACGGACGGGGGCACTACCTTTCCCGTGCTTTTAGATGAGGGTGTTGTCAACGATGGGTCTCATGAGCTAATTGTTCCTGGAATTGCGACTTCCCAGGCACGAATTATGGTGATGGCAGAAGACAATATCTTTTTTGCGGTGAACACGGCCAATTTCTCTATTGTTGAATCCTCGGTCGTTTTGCAATTTTCCGATTTGGAATTCAATGTTTGCCAGCCAGCTGCTATCTCGGTGCCCTTTGTATATGAGACCTATTCAGGTTTTTCAGAAGAGTCGACTTTTAGCATTTCAGGCCCGGCCGGCCTAACGGCGAGCTTTTCGCCCACTTCGGCAACTGCCAACGATACCAATGTAGAAATGACCCTTTCGAATACGGCCGCAGTCGCTATAGGTAGTTACCCTGTAATGGTAATGGCTACTTCGGCTTCGCAAACAAAACAGATCGAACTGACATTGAACATTTACGATGCGAACTTTTCGGAGGTACCCTTGATCGCCCCGGCCGACATGGCGATCGATGTATCTACTGGGGAGGTATTCGAATGGGAAGCCAGTAATATGTATACTTCGTATGATGTTGAATTTGCAACAGATGTAGCTTTCACTTCAGTGGTAGAGAGTGCGACTGTACTAAACAACAGCTATGTGACCCAAGGATTGCAAAACCTAACGGATTATTTTTGGAGAGTGAAGCCGAAGAACGAATGTGGGGAAGGTGTTTTTGGTTCCGCACGTAGTTTTACTACTATTCAACAAGACTGCACAAACAAGTCGGGTACTGGATTTCCTATGGAGATTTCGGCCTCTGGGACTCCTGTAGTGACCTCCACGATCAGTTTCTTTGAGGACTTGCCATTGGCGGATCTTGATGTTAATTTAGAATTTGACCATAGTTTTCTGGCCGATTTGATAGTGACGCTTACCTCTCCCGCAGGTACAACGGTTACACTACTTTCAAATTCTTGCGGTCAATTACAGAACGTGAACGTAACTTTTGACGATGACGCTGCTAATTTCATATGTGGTGGTAACCCGGCAATTAGTGGAACGGTACGTGCCCTTGGTGCTTTGAACTCTTTTAAGGGGGAAACTATTGCGGGAGATTGGACCTTGCGAATATCCGATACCGCTCCTGCCGATGGAGGATCTTTAAAAGCTTTTTCACTCGATATATGTGTAGAAGGAGAATTTGGTCCGGATGAAGATAATGACGGTGTTTTTGATGCCGATGACCTATGTCCGGGAACCGACCCGGGGCAAGAGGTAGATACTACTGGTTGTCCTATATTCCGCTTTCCAGGTGATAATTTTGAAGTTTCGTTACAGAGCGAATCGTGCCGGTCGAATGATGATGGAAATATTTTGGTCATTGCTGATTTGGCGCTAGACTATACTGTTGTGGTTACTGGAAATAATTTCAGTGGGGTTACGGATACCTTTACGGACAGTTATCAATTAAATGGGCTTTCTGCCGGTACCTATACTATTTGCTTCAATGCGATGAATGACGGTGATCAGTATCAGGAAATGTGTTTCGATGTGGTTATTTCCGAGCCAGAATTACTATCGGTGAGTTCTGTGGTAAGTGCCGCCGGCGATAAGATACGTTTGGAACTGGAAGGAGCTGATTTGTTTTTCATTGAGCTTAACGGCGCCACAGTTCAAACAAGGGAGAAGGAACTCGTTCTCGATTTAGTGAAAGGGACCAATACCTTAAAGGTGGCTACCGGACTCGAATGCCAGGGCAGTTATGAAGAACAGTTCTTCCTTTCCGAGGGCGTCACGGTGTATCCGAATCCGTTTGTAGATTTGCTGCGGATCAATGTAAAAGAGCCGCAATCGCTTTGTTTGGAAATATACTCTCTAAACGGACAACGAGTTATAAACGAGCAACAAAACTTGTCAGGTGTGGAAGCTGTATTAGATGTTTCCTTACTTGCTACGGGCACCTATTTCTTAAAGGTTCGGGGCGAGACCCAGAACCAAACTATTAAAATAATCAAACGATGAGGTTTTTAAAGATTCTGGCAATGGCCATTCTTGTAATAGGATGTAAAAAGGATCCCGAACCTCCCAGGGCCGTCTCTTTGGTGAGTCCTGCCAAAAATGCGGAATGCAACCCGATACAATCATTGGCCGGGAATAAAAGTGTGGTTGAATTTTCTTGGCAGGCGGGAGCGAATTCCAGTAGCTATGAATTGCGGGTAACGAACTTGAACACCAACGAAACACAAACAGCAACAAGTTCGGGGCTTAGTGAAACGTTGACATTGGATAATGCGGCTCCTTTTTCATGGTCGGTGGTCTCCAAAAATAATGATGTGGCGGAAACTGCAACTAGTGAGACGTGGTTCTTTTTTAATCCGGGATCGCTTACAAGCTTTGCGCCATTCCCTGCTGAAATAGTGCAGCCACTTCCCGGTAGCCAGGTCTTTAAAGACTCAAATGATGAGGTGCTTTTAGAATGGGAGGGCGCCGATCTGGATAATGATATTCAGGAATATGTAGTGTATTTTGGCGCTGAGAATCCTCCAGCGGTGTTGATCTCGGAACCTTCTTCTATTCCAACAAGTAAAAAAGTATCGGTCTCTTCAAACACTACCTACTATTGGCGGGTTGTTACTACCGATAGGGAGGGCAATGCTTCAGATACCCAGGTCATTAGTTTTAAGGTGTTATAATATTTGGTATAAGCGCGAACCGCTGGCTCAAGTATTGTTGAACTGGTTCATGGTAATGGCCATCCCCGAAAGTACGAAGGAAGGGAGTAACTTTAAGACACGCTGCATGCGTTCTTTCAGTTGGTTCTGTTCTTCTTCATTCCATTTCCCAAGCACGTAATCTACTTGCCTACCTTGCCCAAAATCGGCACCTACCCCAAACCGCAGTCTGTTGTATTTTGTAGTTTGAAGGTGTTCTTGTAGGTCTTTAAGACCGTTGTGGCCCCCGTCGCTTCCTTTTGTCTTAAGGCGCAAGGTTCCGAATGGTAAGTTAATGTCATCGGTAACAATGAGGACGTTTTCTAGGGGTATTTTTTCCTTTTCCATCCAATACTTCACGGCTTTCCCACTTCGATTCATATAGGTAGAAGGTTGCAGGCATAGTATACCGCGCCCTTTGACTTTAAAGCTGCCTATTGCTCCCAATTTGGCCGTTTCGAAGGTAAAATCATGAGTTTTCGCCACAGCATCTAAAATTTTAAAACCAATATTGTGCCTGGTTTCTGTGTATTCATCGCCAATGTTGCCAAGGCCTACGATCAAAAATTTTTTCATGGGTTCGGATTCTTCTAAGAAAGGGGCTTCAGTTTTTAAAATTGATTTTAGAAATCGCAGCATTCGTATTAGCATTGTACCGTAAAAATACGAAAGCATCCCGAATCCCTTGGAAGGGGTTATGGAATGCTTTCATAAATAATAGCGGCTTTTACCTATTCGGTAGCCTCGGCAGCTGGAGCTTCAGCACCTTCGGCCGTTGCTTCGGCACCTTCTTCACCTTCTTCGTCTTCGTCGTCGTCAATAACGACAGCGGCACGCGCGGTTTTCACTTGTACGACCACGGTAGTCTCTGGATGTAAGATGGCAAAATCATCGTTTAACAACGACTCAACAGAGATATTATCGCCTATCTTCAATTTTGAAATGTCGATATCGAAGAAATTAGGTAATTTATCCGGTAGGGCTTTGATTGCCAGTTTGCGTTTTCTAAAAAGTAAACGCCCACCATTTCGAACCCCGGGAGAATTTCCTTGCAAGCGAACCGGTATGTTCATGGTAACCGCTTTGTCCGGGAATAGTTGGTAGAAATCGATATGAATGATCTTATCGGTTACAGGGTGAAACTGTATGTCCTGCATCACGGCATCGACCTTAGCACCGTTTTCAAGTTCAATTGCAACGGTGTGCGCGGCAGGAGTATACACTAAATCCCTGAAACTTAATTCCTCAGCTGAAAAGTGTATTGGTTTTTCCCCTCCGTATACCACGCAAGGAACCTTTCCAGCATTACGTAGGGCTTTCGTTGCCTTCTTGCCCACGCTTTCTCTTTCTGATCCTTTAATTGTAATTGACTTCATTATATAGTTTAAAAATTAATATACATGTTTAATAGGTATTGCTTACATTAAAAACTTTGATGAAATAGACGTGTTGTGATGTACCCTGTGCATTACATCGGCAAAAAGGTCGGCACAGGTAAGTACCTTAACCTTATCGTTTACTTCGGCAATAGGAATAGAATCGGTAACAATCAATTCTAATAATTGTGATTTTTCAATTCGTTCATACGCATTTCCAGATAGCAAGCCGTGCGTGGTTATGGCACGAACACTTAAAGCACCGCGTTCCATCATCAAATCGGCCGCTTTCGTCAACGTTCCGGCAGTGTCTACCATATCATCTACCAAAACGACATTTTTGCCAGTTACATCACCAATAAGTTCCATATGCGATATGACGTTGGCCTTGGCGCGTTGCTTGTAACAGATAACAACATCACAGGCTAATGCCTTAGAATAGGCGTAGGCTCTTTTAGAACCACCCATATCAGGTGATGCAATGGTCAAATTATCCAAGTTCAAAGACTTTAGATAAGGCAAGAACATGGTAGAGGCAAACAAATGATCTACCGGCTTTTCAAAGAACCCTTGGATCTGATCGGCATGTAGGTCCATCGTAATGATCCTGGTAGCGCCTGCAGCTTCTAGCATTTTGGCAATCAACTTAGCGGCAATAGGTACCCTTGGTTTGTCTTTGCGGTCTTGTCGTGCCCAACCAAAATAAGGCATAACCGCTGTTATATGTCTTGCCGATGCTCTTTTGGCCGCGTCGAGCATTAACAACATTTCCATTAAGTTTTCAGAACTAGGGTGTGTAGAACCGATAATGAAGATACGCGCCCCACGAACAGATTCTTCGAAGGAGGGTTGAAATTCCCCGTCGCTATAGCGTGAAATTAGGACATTACCCAAGTCGGTACCGTAAGATTTGGCTATTTTCTCAGCCAAGAGCCTGCTCTCTGTACAGGCGAATATTTTAGGTTCCGGAACTTGATATGCCATAGTTATTTCGTTAGTTCTTTAAAAAAGAAAGACTTCACTACGGAAGTACCTGTTTTCTAAGGAGGTGCAAATTTAAAAATTAATTTCTGTTGCTAAAGGATAAATGTTGTTATTTTTAGCGTTTGAATAAAATAATTTTTTAGTTTTGCAGTCCGTTTTGCTCGGGTGGCGGATTTGCCAACCGGAGGTTGGATTGGTAGACCCGTTTGCCGACAGGCAGGCGCGCTCAAATTGAAATTGTGAAGAATGGTTTGGATTTATGCCCTATCGGGTTGTACTACTAACTATATTTACGTTGGATGACGGCGAATGTAGCTGAAAGGTTTGAAAGGCACAATAGGGGTAGGTAGCGAACTACTAAGCCATATTTGCCTTATGAGCTGTTATACCCCGAGAAATTCGGAAATCGCTCAGAAGCGAGGATAAGAGAAAAATATTGGAAATCGGGGGTTGGCAAAGAACAACTAAGAAGATTAAGAGATAAAAACAAATAGTACGCTCGAGTGGCGGAATTGGTAGACGCGCTGGATTCAAAATCCAGTTCCTTTGGAGTGTGGGTTCGATTCCCACCTCGAGTACAGAAGAGAAAGCCGAGACATATGTCTCGGCTTTTCTTTTTGGGTACAACATAGGTACAACATTTGGGGGTTTTTTCTACAATATAATGTTTGCCGGTATCTAATTCCATTTGCAAGTCTTTTGTTTGAAATTTTCGACACCTACAAAATTTCTTTCATTTATTTTTACGGAAAACCACAGGATGTCATTTAAGATTTTTCTGTAAATTGCCAAACCCTATTTTCTTCACTTGGATGCGCTTAACCTGATTGTTAAGATTGTAGACTACCTATGGTTTGTATTGATTGATAGTGCATAATTGTTATAGTTCACGAACCAAACCCAATTATATGGATATAAAAAATATATTCTTACATCATGTAGATGTACATACATTCAAATTTGATTACTTAGGTTAAATACTCTGGTTGTATTTGGAGGATTAAGTGCCCTTAGTCTTTTTTAGAAAATATCAAAAATTGTGCCTTAATATAAAGCTCAATACAGACAATGGGGTTTTGGATGAATTTTACTTTGTCAGAGAGTTCATGATTATGAATGAACTTAAGAAGGAACGGAATTTGTAATTTCTTAGGTAATGTATCTAAAGATTTTGGTTCACTTTTTTCATCTGACCAAAAGATGCTCCCGGATTTATCCATATAGAAGGTTGTGTTCATTTGTTGACAATTTAGAATCTGAGTTAGGCTCTTTGTCTGTGTGTTTGTCATGATTGGATTTTAGTGCTTTTTTCCTAATAGTTAGCCGGCTCTGTAGGGAAGCCTATTTTTGGTTTGATAATTCACTTACATTATTTGAAAAACCTAAGTATGGTGCCCAGCTGAATTTCTTAATTTTATTGTATATTACTTTATTCATTCTGATGTAAAACTTTTAATCGCCCTATAGCCTTATGGATAGCGGTAGTGCAATGAATTTAGGTGTTAAATTCCTGCTTTACAAAGAAAGAAGAAAACTTAATAATGTAAGCAATATACTTACAAAAGTTTGTAATATCAACTATTTAACATTTTGAAAAGAAAAATGTTCGCTAAGATTAAGAAAGACAAGGTTGCATGTGTTGATAGAATTGTGGAAGTTATCAATGAAAACAACATTACGGGCTATGAAATTGCTAAGAACACTTCCATAAGTGAGGTAGCGGCTATTAGAATTATTAAGGGGTCCACTTCAAATCCAAATGATTCAACACTGTCGGCAATTGTCGATTATCTTGGTGTAGCATATTCCATAAGTCAAGACTGGCTTATTTCCGGAAAGGGTTCAAAGAAAGTGGAGGTAGTGCCCGATATAGAAAAATTTGATAGGTTGTCTGAGGAAGAGAAATCCAGAAAGATCGAAGAGACCGCTTTATTTGTGGCTTTTCAGGAAGAACGTTTAATGAAACACCCAGTATTTTCCAATATAGTTAAGCGCAGGGTCTATGAGTTGATGCTCGAAATGACTAAGGAAAAAAGGGTTTAATTGTGATTAGCTTTTCTTCTAGAAATGAGAAAAAGTCTTCATCGGAATCGAAATAAGTGTCTTTGATCTTCTTTAATTTATTTTGAGCGTCATCAATCTCTTTTTCTTGGAAGGATAGCAATTGGTCTTTATAGAATTCGAATTTATCATCAGCTGATAACAGATATCCTTTACTTTTAAGCCCCTCTAAGATTTTTACGTATTCTCCGATTTTCATATATACTTGTCAATCTATTTCCTGATTTTATCAAAGACCGAATAGGAATCTTCAATATAGTCAGGTGTGTGTTCCTTTCTAATGTACTTTTTGTAAACATCGGTCAGTATAAAATCTATTAACAAACCTATTTTGTGTTTCAAACTTTGCCTGTATTTCAACCACGATAAGGATAGTACCGTTGCCATTAAAGACATTAGTGCCATCGAAAAGTAGTAGGTGGAATCGGGGAGGTCGTACCCGGGCCATATGGCCCAGATGATGTTATAAGTTGATATGTAAAGTAATACTAGGGACGATACATAAAGTGCCTTGCGAAGATGGGCACTATTCAAATCCTTGTATACAAAAAGGAGTAAAAAAGCAAAATACAACATGGTCAAAGGTTTCCCTATGACGTACCAGAATTTCCTCGGAGTAGAGTATCCAAAGGTTTTAAATTCTTCTTTTAATATTTCAAGCTCTGAGTTAAAATAGGCTTCATCTATAGTGCCTTTTTTAAAACTTTTTTCCAAGGCTTTAATTTTGCTTGAGGTTTTTGGAGCAAGCTTATGTAAAAAAGGAGCCGAGCAAGCGATAACGGCTCCTAGTATTATGAATATCATAGTTTTAGTCACGCCTGTCATCAGGTTCTTCAATGTCTCTTTTATCGATAGCTCGTTCATTTTGCGATTCATAATCTGAATTTAGTTGTTCTGCTTCACAAGATACTAATATAGTAAAGCAAAATAACATCATAAGTAAGTAAAAAACTTTAATTTTCATGTAAAATTTTCTTTAAATGGTTAATAAAGAATAATTTACAAAAACTTACTTGAATGTAAAGATTAAGTGATTATACCATCAGAAAATAAATTAATAATTGTAAGGCACAAACGCGATATTACAAAATAACATTTGACAACAATCTCCTTTTATTAAACAGAAATTGGCAGACAATCCTTTATCTCTTTAAGCACTCCCAATCGTAATTTAACAAAGAAATTTTTCTAAGGAGATACAGAAAAACTATCGAAGAATTAGGTTTTCTGGCCGAAGCTGTTTTTTTCGATAAACGGAAGTGATTTATAGGTGAAAAACGCTCATTTGCTCTATGTTGAATAGCCTTTGCTTTTTCAACATTCGTTGAAGTGTTTAGAATATGGGATAAATGGGTTTAATTGCATAGCAAGGTCTATGATTTGGCTATATCTTATTACTTTCTGGTAGCGATGTTTTTTAGAAACCTATAACTTGTTCCAATGCCTTATCGGTTTCTTCAGAAATAAAGTTGGACTGATATTGCATCGTTGTTGTAATAGACGAATGACGATAAAGTTTTTGAAGCATTTGGACGGGTATTGCATCTCCCGCTAAGTTCCCAAAGGTGTGACGGGCGATATGCATCGTTACTTTTTTACGAATACCCGCTTTGTTGGCAATTTGCTTTAGGTACTTGTTCAGTTTTTTGGTGGTCGCTTTTGTTTTTAAAAATAGCTCCCCATCATTGGAGAAATCTACCATTGTTAAATCTGGAAATATTAAATCACTCTCCCCACTTTGTACTGACTGATATAGTTTTAAGATTGGATACACTTTCTCTGGAACTTTTAAAGAAACAAGCTTTGCGTTTTTGTTCATTCTATAGTGAAGCCTGCCATCATAAATATCTGACCAACGTACTTTGAGCACACCCGCGGCACGGATTCCGGCAAAATAAAAGCTAAAAAACCAAACATTTCTGGCGTGCGATTCTTCCTTTGTGAGATTGGATATAGCTGATAGTTTTTGAAGCTCCTTAATGGTAAGGCCAACTTTGTTAGTTTCGGGAAACTTGATCTTAATCTTATTCTTGCCAAACGGGTATAACTTTCTTTTTTACAATGCCGAGGTCTATCGCCCTATTGTATAATGTTCTTATAACTATGAAATTGTTAATGATGGATCTTTCAGACACGCCTCTTTCTTTTTTAAGGTAGAGTCTCAACCGTTTCAAAAAAGCCTCGCCGATTTCTTGAAAAGTTAACCGTTCAAACTACGGCAAGCGTAATATGCATAGGAGTTTTGTTAATGATGGGCTTATCTTTTGCACAGCATAGTAGTATATAAAAACCATCCGTTGAAAACGGATGGTTTTATACTTAGAACCCTGCAAATTTAATCCCTGTCCATTCGGCCATATCTTTTTTCCAAGTAGTGATGTCTTTTTGGTTGAACTTGTTTAAATGGTTATGCCCACAGGCTCTTGCCATGACCTTCATTAAATCAGTGGAAGCTGAGAAAAAGTTAAATAATTGTTTCGCGGACTTGTCTACATTTAATAACTTCCTTAACACCGGTTTTTGAGTGGCTATGCCAGCTGGGCAATTATTGGTGTTGCACATTCTTGCAGCGACACAACCAATCGATTGCAGTGCAGAATTGGATAAGGCAATACCATCTGCCCCTAAGGCCATAGCTTTGATGAAGTCATCTGGTACTCGAATGCCTCCGGTAATGATTAAGGTAATATCTTTCCTATTTATTTTATCTAGATAGTGTCTGGCCCTAGCCAAAGCTAGAATGGTTGGTACAGAAATATTATTTCTAAAAATTAATGGAGCTGCTCCAGTTCCACCACCTCTACCATCGAGTATGATATAATCTGCACTGGCATCCAACGCAAATTGTATGTCTTCTTCAATATGGTTG
>CALLVX010000102.1 GCA_938010765.1 uncultured Flavobacteriaceae bacterium
GCAGCCCACCTTTATTACCGACTACCCAAAAGAGATGAGTCCGTTGACAAAGCAGCATCGCGACAACCCCGCATTGACCGAGCGCTTCGAATTAATGGTAAACGGGAAAGAGTTGGCCAACTGCTATTCGGAATTGAACGACCCCATTGATCAGCGCGAACGTTTTGAAGAACAACTACGCCTTTCTGAAAAAGGGGATGACGAAGCTATGTTCATAGACCAGGACTTTTTGCGCGCATTGGAATATGGGATGCCACCTACCTCGGGAATCGGTATCGGTATTGATCGTTTGGTCATGCTCTTGACCAATAACTCCTCTATACAAGAAGTGTTGTTCTTTCCTCAGATGCGTCCCGAAAAGAAAGCCGTGGAACTCACCGATGAGGAAAAAGTAATCATTGCTCTTTTGAAACCAGCTGGGAGTATGGGGCTTGGTGACTTGAAAGCCCAAGCCGCCCTTAGTGGCAAAAAATGGGACAAATCGATGAAGGGCCTTTCCAAAGCCGATTTGATAAAAGTAGAGGTGGAGGGCGATCTAAAAACGGTGCATTTGAAAGCTTAAAAGCAAAATGGAACTGACTCCTCTCGTCTAAAAAAAGAATAAATGAATCATGACTTATTAGACTTTAAGGAATTTTATCAGGGCATCAATTCATCAGGGGAAATTTCCTTAGTATTCAAGAGTAGAACAATTTCAAAATTTGACAGCCAAATAACTGATGAAGACTTTCATCCAAACCTTTCAAACCTAGAATTTGCTGATTGTAATTTTTTAGGGGAAATCATTTTGTTTGACAACCTTACAAAAAGTGACTTGAGAATTACGTTTAACAATTGCACTTTCAACGGCAACTTCGCAATAGAAGAGTGTGAGTTCAAAACTTTGTGTTTTTTTGATACAAATCAAATATCTGAGAAGTTCGAAATTAGTAAAAGTAAGCTAAATACTTTTTTCCTTAAAAACAGGGACAGAAGTTCTTCAATTCGATTAAAAGGTAACATCATAATTTCACATAACATTTTTTACGAAAAAGTAGACTTACGAAATCTTAATCATGTAGCTGGTTCTTTTGAATTTATTGAAAACATTCTAGAAAAGCCAGAAAGGAAACCAGGTTACCATATCTTAAAAGCATCTTTCGATAACTCGAAGTTTCACAATGCCGACTTTTCAATGACAGATTTCGGTGAAGAAGTAGGATTTGATAAAATGATTCTATCTGGTGGTGCTGGGCTATTGAACTTTAGTGATTGTATTTTTGGAAAGGCGTATTTCAACGGAACAGATTTTGGGTCTTACGCATTTTTCAATGGAAGTAATTTCCATGATAAAGTTATTTTAAATGGCTGTTCCAACCTAGAAAAAACCGTTGTTGATTTCTCCGGTTGTAATTTTGAAAATGATGTTTATTTCCATAACATCAAATTCCAGAGCTTAACAATAGCCAATTCTACCTTCAAGCAAAAAACTTCGTTTGAAAATATAGTAATTGAAGATATTGACCTTAGTGGTACGCTGTTTGAAAAACCCTGTTCTTTTGATAATATTGATATTTTAAATGTAAGCAATTGCGGAAGAAAAACCCTTAGGTCCATTAAACAACAACTTCAAAAAACTGAAAATAGAATCGACTATAATCGTTTCAAGATATATGAGCTAGATGCTTATAAAACTGAGCTTAATATAAATCAATGGAAAGAAAAATTTATACTTTGGCTAAACTCAATTTCTTCTAAGCACGGTACAGATTGGTTTAATGGAGTTGTTTTTACCCTAACATGCGGATTTAGTTTTTATATTCTATATTTCATATCAGAACACTATTCACAGGAATTTGATACCAGTCCGGAGAGTTTAAATATTTTTGCGAAAGGATTTTTTAAATTCTTGCTTCCCTCTAATATCTCTCCTTTTAAAAATGGTTTGATTTTTTGGTTTCAGTACATTCCCTTCATTCTCGGCAAAATTTTTATTGCCTACGGTATATATCAAACAATAGTCTCATTTAGAAAGTTTAGACTTTGACTCTAATATTATTGCCTTATCCCGGCCGCGGCACTTTCAAGTGCCAGTTGCGCAGCAGTAGCTTCAGAAGAAGGTGTACCTGTTAATAAATTGGTCGTTTCATACGGGTCTTCCTGCATATCGTACAACTCCTGATCCCCGTTGACATATTCAATGAGTTTGTAATCTGTATTGCGAATACACCAGCCTTCGGTTCCCGATAAATCGTCTTTTACCTCGGTATACGCATACTCCCGAAAGTCCGGGTTACTGGCCTCGAACAACGTTCCGAAGTTCCGACTATTATTGATGTTATTTACCGAAACCCCAGCGATACCCGCAATGGTGGCAAAAAGGTCGGTGCCGTTGATCAATGCCGACTCGGTTCCCGTGCGGCTAACTGTTGGGCCCGAAACAAATAATGGCACCGCTATACCTCCCTGGTATAACGACCCCTTTGCTTTTCTTTGGGCATAAGGTGCCTGTACTACTCTGGACGGTGTACCATTGTCCCCTAAAAACACGATCACTGTATTCGCCAAGGTTTCGGCATCCATGGTATCCAACAACCTGGTAATTTGAAAATCCATTGCTTCGATAGCTGCCAAATAATAGGGCAACGGATTCGCGTTGATCGAGGCATCGTCCGAAGGCAGTGCCCCTTGTGAATGCATCTCATCTGGTGGTACATGAAAGGGCGTATGCGGCGCGGTATATGCCAACCATAAAAACCACGGTTTTTCTTGCTGACCGACCCAATCAATGGCCAAATCGGTAAATTTCTCCGTAATATAGGTGGTTTCAGTAGTGGTTATACCGTCTTGGGTAAGGTTCCATGAAGAAAAACTCCTGGCTCCTCCGGATAGAATTCCGGCATAGTAGTCTATTCCCAAGGTTTCAGGGTTGAAAGTAGCACTCTCTGCCAAATGCCATTTCCCGACAACGGCCGTAGCGTAGGCATTTGC